>NZ_AENZ01000002.1:0-92013 GCF_000183485.2 Alistipes sp. HGB5
TTCGGATATTGTCCGCTACACGCGTTAGTTTGGAATTGGTCATCGACATATTGCAAAGTCTTTAGTCATCGGAATCCGCATCAACGCATATCGAAATCTATGATGATCGGGCGGTGATCCGAAGGATGCCAGAAATTGCGCAATTCCTGCGGATCTCGGACAGGCGTAGTGTACTCGTCGCTTACGACCCGCGCACTGACGATCCGATCGTAAAGCGGACGGGTGCAGTAAACATAATCTATCCGGAAACGCCGGCCGGTCGTCGTCTGGAATTCGCCGGGGTATTTCGCTGCGATCACATCCACATACGGCGTGTGCTGACATATGTAATCATGGACCAAAAAGGCGGTCGTATCCTCCGGAAATCCGTACTCGTAATTATCGACACGCGATTTGGAGTTGAAATCCCCCATCATCATCCATAGTTGCTTTTCCGCGCCGGCAACCGATCCGATCGTATGGTTGCACACGTATTCGATCTCCATCCGGCGAAACCTGTCGCCCTCGCGCGCCGCGGCGCTGGCCTTGCGTTCCAGCTTGTCGGCCAGACCGAAACCGTAGACCTGCGGCCATGTATGCAGCGAAACGATATTGACCGTATGACCGTTTTTCCGAATCTGCGCCCATCCCGCACCGTGAGAAACAATGCTGTCGGGAACGGCTCCGATCAGACGAGCCACGTTCTCGATCGGGTATTTCGACGTAATGACCTGCGGGAAATTGTCGCGGTGTCCGCCCTTATACCAATATTCATGTCCGTAGCGCCGGGCCAGTTCGCCCCAATGTTCCGGCAGATAGGCCTCTTCGGGTTTTATCTTCTCATCTGAAGCCGTTTTGTAGTTGGTTACCGATTCACACCACACACAGACGTCGGGGTTCTGGGCGCTCACCCAATTGACAAAACGCGTATAGTTGTCACCCTGCCCCGACCACATGCCGTTCTGGATATTCCAATAGAGCAAGCGCAGATTCGCTTCATCCGTTTGCCGCTGCGCGCATCCCGGAAACAGGGTCAGGATGAACAGGCCGGCGGCTGCGGCCGCTTTAATTGCTGTTTTCATTGCTGTAACCGCTCCGTTCAGTTTGCCGTATGATCGAACGTAAACTTCTCCCACGGAAGTTCGGCATCCTTCCCGTTGTCGAGGACGTCGTTGGCATGTACCAGCATCGGGAATTCCTGCAGGGAGACCTGACCCAATTCCGCCTTGCGGTAAATCGCCTTTGCAACCCGGCGCGCCACGACCAGCGATTCGAGGGTCACACCGGCCAGAATATCCATCGCTTCGGAATAACTCTTCCCTTCACCGAGCAGAATACCGATTCTGCGGGTTCGACCGCCGTAAACCGTCACGTAAAGATCTCCGATACCGATGTTCTCGCAGTCTTCGGTCGCCTGCTGTATCTTAAGCAGCCGGCGCATCTCCTTGACCGCCTGATAGAATGCTCCGGCCTGCGAGTTGTAATGCAACCCGGCATCCGCGCCATGATGGCGGTTGACCAAACCGATAGTCATGGCGACGGCCAGCGCATACGCGTTTTTCAACGCTACGGCGCTCTCAAGACCGATCACGTCATGGGTCAGCGAAATGTGATAGTAAGAGGTCGAAAGCGTCTCTTTGAACAGTCGGAGGGAAGCGGTGTCCCTGCCGCAGAAAGCCACCTCGGTCTGGTCGTGGAATACCAGTTCATAAGAGGTGCAGGGGCCGCCGACCGCGCAGACCTCTCGGTCGACGCCCCTTTTCTTCAGCTCCGACCGCCAATAATCGGGATAGGAAATCAACGTTCCGTCTTCGAGATTGATAAGCCCTTTGGTGACAGACAACACCGGCAACCGGGGATCGAGATTTACCAGTATCTCGTTCAGGAACCAATCCACACCGAACGACGAAACACCGCCGATAACGAAATCGGCTCCGGCGACTGCCTCTCTGTATTCCTCGATCTGATAATATTTTACTCCGACGGGGAACGCTCTGTCGAATTTGGGATGCTTATTGCTGCGGCGGCATTCGTCGATGATGTCACGGTCGAGGTGCGTGCCTACCAAACGCACTTCATGACCGTTTTCGGCGGCAGGAAACGCCAGAGCGGAACCCATCATGCCGGAACCGATAATTGCGATTACTTTTTTCATGATAAATTTGAGTTATGAGATTGTGTCTTATCTGATCAGATTGCAGGCGCCATTACGGGCAGTTTCCACTGTCCGGAGCGCATCGAGATACGCTTTGATCCGGTCGGGAAAATTACTCGAAATAAAACCCACATTATGTTTGACGGCCCAGTCCACAACCTCCGGATTGTCTACGATCCAGAGTGTCGATTCTACGCCGATTTCATTCATGCGGTCGATCAGTTCGGGCCGGTTCATAAACACATACATGCTGTAAGAGAGTTGAAAACCCTCCTTCTTAGCGACATCGGCATTGATGGGCGTCCAAAGCGAATTGGAAATATACAGTGTTTTGTTCTGCGGAGCCAAGCGCCGAAACTCCCTGCAGGCGTGCTCGCTGAAGGACGTGAACTCCATTTGGTCCAGCATGTTCAGTTTCTTACAGAGCGACACGATCTCTTCGACGATCCGGGTTTCGATCTCAGGCGTCTTGTGTTTCTTCAATTCCAGAATCAACTTCGTTCCGGGGTCCTTCCGACCCTGCTCCAGAAATTCGCGGAGCGTAGGTATCCGATTGCCGCCCGGCAATACGACCCGGCTGATCTCCGCATACGTGTCCCTTTGCGCGTCGAGCCGATCGCCGACTTTGGGACCGTGGACGACTATCAACTCCCCGTCAGAGGTCCGGTTGACATCGAATTCCACGCCGTATACGCCCAGCTGCTGCGCATTGATCAGACTCGATATCGTATTTTCGTCTGATCCCGGCGTCGTGTAAAAGCCGCGGTGCGCGACCAGCCGGGGTTGTGCAAACACGAGCGCCGCTCCGACGAGCGCGATGCCCGTCAACAATAGTTTTTTCATTTTTCGAATAATTTAGAGTTAGTATCTTTCCGTGCTATTTTCCGTCGTTGTAACCGTTGTTTTTCAGAGTCACCGCCACGGAGGTACCATATCCGGCAAACATCCAATCTTCAAGGTTATCGGCCGTGATCACCACTGCCGCGCCCTGTTTGTTCGTTACGGTTCCGGCGATCCGGCAATTGCTGACCGTAAAGCCCTTCTTGTTGGGACGCCCGGCAAGCATCCCCACCGATTTGCCGATGGGACAGCCGACATAGGCAGAAGCCGTGGTCCGGCAATCGTTCACAACGCTCGCGGCACCTCCGTTGTTACCGTATATGCCGCCGAAGAAGTTGTTGGCACCGGCCTGCGCAGCCGAAATCCGTCCGCTGAAAGTGCATCCTTCGACCAGCCCGACACACTCCTTGTCGGCCATGGCCATGATACCGCCTATCACGACGTCGCGTTTGGTGGCGTCCGTACTCTCGATCGCTCCGGAAAACGTGCATCCGCTGATCCGGTAAGCGCCCTGCGTTTGGGCCACGATACCCGAAGCGCGCACTTTCGACGGCCCGGCAATGCTGATCGTACCCGTACTGGAGCATTCTTCGACGATAAGCCGGTAATTCGACGTCTCGCCCGGAACGAGCTGCCGGCTGATCGTTTTGCCCGCAATGCCGCCCATGAAATTCCAGCCCGAATTACTGCCCGCATTGTCAAAGTCGGCCGTGTTGTGGCAGTCGGCGATCGTGTACAGCCCGTCGTCTTCCTGAACAGCTCCGACAAAGCCTCCGATCATATAAAGAGCCGGCGATGAAAACGAGATATTTCCGGTGTTCCGGCAGTTGCGAAGCGTCACGCCGTTGAAAGCCTTTCCGACGAATCCGCTCAGGATCATGGTGCGCGGCGTGACATCGGCAGCGTCTGCGACAACGATTTCCGCCCGGTTCGTACAATTCTCGATCGCCGCATTGTCGGTTTCGGCCGCGAACGCCCCCAGATGAATTTCGCTGTCGTCGCTGCGTACCGATTCGAAGCGTCCGGCGACGGTCAGGTTCCGTACCGTGCCGCTGAGACGTTTGAACAGACCGATCTGCTGCGCGTCGCCGCGATAACCGATCGTGAGCGTCTTACCGTTTCCGTTGAACGTGCCCGAAAAATTAGACAAAGGCACGAACCCGTTCAGCGTCAGATCGCAATGGAGCACCACCTCGCCGTTGCCGTCGAGAAAACGGCGCCCTGTCGGATCGCTGGCGAGCGATTCCGCGAAAGCCTCGAAATCCGCCTCGCTGCGAATGCCGTCGTACACCTTGTAAGCATGGTCGATCTTCCCGATCAGCCACTTGGGATAATTCGAACATAACGTGCGGAAACGTTTGTAATTCGCAATGTAATAATTCACAGCAGCGGTCGAATAAACGGCATTGCCGTCTCCCGCCCGCTGGTCAACATTGTAGACCGATAGAGCCACACCCGCCTTCTCGTACTCTTCGAGCGAGCAGGACCCCTTTCCGCCCGCCGCCGCATCCATTCCGCTTGCCGCCGAAAGGTTGGCCCACCCGAAGCCGAGCGTGCCGTACTCCTTCCCTGAACGCGACGAGTTCATGCCGATAGGCACTTCGGCAATTACGGCGCAATTGTGCGCAGCCTTCATCGCATCAAGGTTGAATCCCGTGCAGATCAGTTCGACGAAATGCTTCGCCTTCATTTCAGTGACGATCTCGCACGCACGGCGCGCCGCATTGATCACATATTCGGGCTGGGCATAGGGTTTGTCCACACGCTTGACGTCGAGCACCAGACGCGTACAGTTGCCCTCGACCATCACCCGGCGGATAAACTCTTCGAGCGTGGGCAGTTCCTCACCGTTCGACAACCGCCCTGCAGCGCGCAACTCTGCCACGGTAGCCGTCCACGGCTGCAGGTTATTGACCTTGCAGTCGCCGTTGGCATGCGCCACGATGATGTCGTTGTCCTTAGTCCAGTAAATGTCGCATTCCATGCCGTAGCATCCCAGACTCATGGCGTACTCCAACGCCGCCATCGAGTTGTCCGGCGCACCGCATTCGGCAGCTCCTCCGCGATGGGCAACGACCGTATTGGAACACGCCGCCGGCTTCATGAATCCGTCGTCGACCGGAATGCTCGGATCGGGAATCCTGCTCCAGTCGGGCTGATCGGGCCATTCGTCCTTCGTACAACCGACGAAGGCGGCGGCCAATGTCAACATGCATATGATTTTTCGTATCATGATTCTTTTTTTGATTTGTTCCTTATTTATAATTCTTCACGCAGCGTATCGCAGCGCCCGAACCGTTGCCCAGATCGAACCCGTCGTTCAGCGTCATGTCGGTTTTGGTGTGTCCGCTGATGTATATGCGCCAGAACGAAGTTTTCTTGGAGGTATACTGCCCCAGAAGCGGAATCCACGCATAAAACCGGGGATCGCCGGAGGTAGCGCCGTAATTATATCCGGTATCGTAGAGGCGCCATCCCTGAATGAACATGTTGAACCCGAAATCGGGCGCCAGCGGCGATATGGGCGATCCGGAGGAATAGGTATTCCATGAAGCGTCGAACAGAATCGTAGACAGATTGGCGATCGAACCTCCGCCGATGGCCTTATAGCTGGCCGACGACTCGGCGATTTCGTACCGCGAACCCTTCGAAGCCTGCGCTGCGGCCCAGATCAGATCTTTCCAGTCCTGAAGGTTGGCGATATGCCAGCCATAGGGACAAATCCCCTGTATCTGCATCTTCAACACGGGATGCTCGGCCTCGGCCTTCGCATCGTCGTCCGCCGCAGCGAGCGTCGCCATAAGGATGTTTTCGATCGTGACGGCGGTTCCGGTCGCATCGACCAGCACGGCACCCGGCTCGCCGTAAGGCGAAGCGATCTGATAGGCCTTGTTCAATGCACCGTTGGGCTGCCCCGTAACAGCCTCGAAAGAGGAATACAACCGGCCGTATTTGGAAGCCAGCGGGGTTCCGTCATTCGCCCGAAGTTCCTCGATGCCTCCGCCGTTTTCGGCCGTATCGTAAGCCGGATTGCGAACGTCGTAGGGCACGGTCGTATCGCTGGGCTTGCCGTATCCGCCGGTTTTGGAGCCCCCGACGAGTCCCGAACCGAGCTTGACGGCTCCGATGCCGGGCCCGCCGTTCCAATGCAGGCTGACGGTCATCCATGTCTTGACTCCGCCGGACGCCGTCGGGTAATCCTTCGTAGGATAGTTCGCAAGTTCTTCGTCGGGCATGCAATTGGGCGTACTGTTCTGACGTATCCAGTTCCACGTACCCGCAGCGAAATCCACCGTCAGCGTACGATAACCGTTCGCTTCGATCTTCAGATCCGAAGCCGTAACATTCCGGGCCCAGTTCTTCAGCTCGCCGTCGGCACCGAGATACCAACTCGGATCGCCGGCCCGTGAATCCTTGTTGATGCAGATCAGATTGTCCTCCGTGGCGAAGAAGAATCCGCTGACACGATAGGAGTCGTCCGACTCGCGCTTCATCTGCAACGCCGTAGCAGCCTCCTCGCCCAGCGCAGAGCCGTAAACATAATAGTATTCCGCCTTCCTAAGCTGCACGACGGGAATGTCCACCGCCGCTTTGCTCGTTTCGTCGTCGCCCACGGTGATCGTCAGCGTCGCCCGGCGATCCCGTTCCATGTCGTCCCACGGCTCGGCGGTCAGCGTCAGCAAACCTTCACCGCGGTGCTCGGCCGTCAACCAGCCCTCGGCGCCTCCCTCCTCGTAAGCGATCGCATAGGCATACTTGTCGCCCATATTCGTGGTATAAGCCAGATCGACAGGATCGCCCTGAAAAGATATCTCTACCGATTCGAGCGCCGGCACCACCTCAGCATCGGCCAGCTCGCCGTACTGGAACAGTTCGTAATCCTGCACCGTACCGTCCTCGGCCGTAATGCGCACCGTACACCGGCGTCCGTATCCCGTATTGGGCAATGCAGTCAACTCGAAACCGGATTGCGTCACGGCGACGGTATTCGGTCCGGCAATCTCCGTATACTGCGAAACGACGGGTACACGCTGGATCGTCGCCCACGGCCCGGTCTCATCGACCGAGGGCATCCAGTCGACGAGTTCCGCCTCCCACTCCATGCGGGATACGCGGGTGCCGACCTTGACCAGCACCACCGACGTGACATTGCTGTTGCCCGACACGGACGCAGTTCCGTCCGCTTCGAACGCTTCGATTTCAGGACTGATGCGAATCCGCGTCGTCCGGTCCTCCAAATCTGTATGATCCTCGTAGCAGGCTGTCAGAAGCAGCGTCGCCGCAGTCGCCAGCCCCGCCATATATTTCTTGAAATTCAGTCTCATGTTCCGTAATTTTAGGTTTTCGATCAATACCATCCCTCCGTTTGGGCAAGGTTCGAATTTTTGTCGCGGGCACTCTTGCTGATGGGCCACAACAGGATGTTGGCGGCATCCTTGCGCGCCTTCAGGTCCGCGTTGTACTCCCAAATCCGATCGAGGCGGATCAATGCCCACCAGACAACGCCTTCACAAGGAAACTCCAGCAAGTATTCGTTGCACAACGCCTTCAAGACATCGCCTTGCGTGGCGGAAGTATGGAAGTTCTCCTTCCCGTACGCCCGTTTGGCGATGATGTTCAGCGAAGCCAGCGCCCCTGCATAGTCCCTGCGGTAATATTTCAACTCGGCATCCAGCATCACGGCAAGGGCATAACGATAGTAGAGGATGTCGCAATCCCGAATCATCGGACTGCTGTCCGCATTGCCGATGAACTTGTTCGGCCACGTAACCACCGCCCGGTTTTCCTTTCCGTAGGGTCCCTCGCCGAGATTGGTCTTCACACGCGAGTCGTTGTTTTCCGTCTGACTTTTGTGCAGCAATTCAAGGTACTCGTCGCCATAGTCCAGATATTGCACAGTCGTATTCGTCGGCACGGTCGCTTGGGCATTGGGATCGATCGCACCGTCGGAGAAGGCGAAGTAGGTCGAAAATCCCCCGGTCTTGTTTTCATCGCGGCTGTTGTAGAGCGCGAATACTACCTCGTTCGAATTCTTATTGTTCGAACCGTAGCCATCGAAGATCTTGGCATAATCAGTCAGCAGCCGGTTGTCGCCGGCCTTGACTCCGACGGCAGCAAGCGCCTCTTCGGCCATTGTCAGATAGTCGTCGCCGCCCTTCTGCACCGCATACATCCATAGCGCGTATTCGGCCTTGAGCATGTTGACGGCATCCGCGGTCGCCAAGTATTTATCCGTACCGAGACTGCCCGCATTTTCGACAGCCCGGTCGATGTCGGTCCCGATCTGGGCGTATACCGAGGCTTTGGGTGCACGAATCGGATAGGCTTCGGGCTGTGCGACCGACTCGATGGGATTCAGGTTCAAAGGAACGTCGCCCCACAACCGCACGGCCCAGAAATAGAGATAGGCGCGGGCGAACGACGCCTGTCCGATCGCCCAGCTTCGTTTCGTATCGGTCATGGCGACCGCAGGCGCGTATTTGAGCACGGCATTGGCCTGATCGATCGCCGTATAAAGTTTCGACCAGCTGACGGCGTTCGTCGTGGAGGACATGGTATTCTGCACCACGCTCCGCAGGTCCGCGAGCCAGATCGTCTCCGTGCGGCTGTTCCGCCACATGTACTCGCCCACGCGCAGCTCTCCCCAAGTCAGGACGTTGACCTGATCCTGAACAAAGTTGTCCCGCATGGCGGAGTAGATGCCGTAAGTGGAGTTCTCGACCTGAATGGACGTCTTCCACATATTGCTCACGGATAGTTTGTTGTCCTGCATGATGTCCAAATCGCCGTGACAGGAGACAACTCCCGCGGCAATCCATACGAGCAGGAGCGATCTTATGTTTTTATAGTTCATGGTTGGTTGTTTTAAGGTCTGAAACGTTAGAAAACCAGTTTGAGGCTGAAGATGATCTTGCGCGGAACCGGCATCATATTGGCGGTGATGTCGGAGTTGGAATTGCTGGTCGACACGGGCGTATACATGCCTGCACCCGCATTGGATCCGATACCGCTTTCGGGGCTGATGGCCCCCGTAACTCCCGTCCAATAACAAAGCGTATTCCCGGTTACGCCCACCGTCACTTTCCGGATGCCGATTTTGCGCAGCCAGTGTTCGGGCAGGTCGTAGTAGAGCGAAACGTCGCGCAGACACAAATAGTCGGCTTTTTCAACCATGAAATTCGATTGGCGCCAGTTGCGGTTGCCCCAGTCGGAATCGTTGGGGAAAAAGCGGGCGTACTTGGCATCCGTATCGCCGGGATGCTGCCAGCAGTCGTACGCGATACGGCCGATCGTCGAATTGCAGTTGCCCATGGTGTTGCGCAGCAGATGGGCCTTCATGCCGTTGATGATCGAATGTCCCAGCGCAAAGTCGCAGTAGACGTTCAACGAAAGCCGTTTGTAGCGAAACGTATTGTTGATACCTCCCGTCGAGTGAGGCATGACATTGCCCAGATAGAATTGGTCCTCGTCGTTGATGATCTCCTCGCCGTCCCTGCGCGCGGAACCTTTGCGGTTGCGCCATTCATAGTCGCCGGCATCCTTGCGCCCCTTGACCATACGTCCGTCGCCTACGCGGTAACCGTTCGACTGTTCGTCGTAAAGAGCCGCATCAGCCTCGGCCTCCGTCTGGATGATGTGGTCGATCTTATAGCCGTATATGCGTCCCAGCGGTTCGCCCACGGCAGTACCGCCGAAGCGGTAACCGCTCTCGGAAGCTTTGTATCCGCCGATACGGTATGCACGCCGCCCCGTCGCACGGCCGTCCGCATCGATCTCGTCATAGGCATATTCTCCGGGCAGCGACAACACCTTGTTGCGGGTAAACGAATACGTAATGTCGGTCGTCCAGCTGAAATGCTCCCTGCGGATATTCGCCGAACTAAGCTCGACTTCCACGCCGTAGAACCGGGCGCTGCCCACGTTCGCCTTGACCGACGAATAGGGTCCCGTATCGGGTACGGAGATGGAAAACAGCATATTGTCCGTATGTTTGTTGTAGTAGTCGAACACAAACCGCAGCCGGTCGCCGAAAAATCCCAAATCCATACCGAGATCAAGCTGCGTGGTAGTCTCCCACTTCAGGGCCGAATTCGCCATGGCGGACGGCAGCAATGTAGTGTGCCCGTGGTACGTGCCGGTCGCGAATGCGCCGTATGCATCGTAAAGCCCGATGCCGTTGTTACCGGTCTGTCCGTAGGAGGCGCGCAACTTGAAGGTGTTGGCCGTCTTCTTGGCATTGCGCCAGAACGGTTCCTCCGAAATGACCCATGCCACCGAACCGGCCGGGAAATAGCCCCATTGATTGCCGACAGCAAATTTGGAGGACCCGTCGGCACGAAACGTTCCCGAAACGATGTAACGGTCGTCATAATTGTACGATGCCCGCGCGAAATAGGAGATCATCGCCTGCTTCTCGTCCTGATTGCTCGCCGTGAAGATCGAACCGGAGCCGAGCACAGGCACATCGTCCGACGAAGCCCCTTTCGCATTGGCTTTCACCTTCCAGTAATTCTGGGACATATACTCATAACCGCCGGTAACGTTCAGCGTATGCACGTCGCGGAACGTCTTGTTGTAATTGAGATGAGCCGTAAAGATGTCCCGGATGGTTTGTTCGCGGGTTTCGGTGGTGTTGCGCTCCAGCGAGACGTTATTGGGAGTGCCGTTGCGCTCTCCGTAGGCATAATAACTTCCCCGGTAGGAGTTGTCGAAATAGTTGTACTGCGCGAAAGCCGTCAATCCGTCGGTGATGTTCCATTTGAGTCCGAACGTCCCCGAAGCCCGGTTGATGGCCTGCTCGCGGTCGTAGAACGACTCGTACCATCCCGCACTATGGGCATTGCCGTTGGAGCTCAGCTGACACCAGTCGCCGTTGTCGTCGAATTCGCGCGCCGTGGGTGCGGCTATGATGCCTCGGCCGATGGCCTGATAGTAGTTGTCGATGAGCGGATGCTTTTTCTGGCGCGACAAGTCGAACGTAGTCGACGCCTCCAGATTCTTCGTAATCTTGAACGACGTGCTGCCGTGCAGGGTGAAGACCTTGTAGCTGCTCATCGCAACCATGCCGTCGTCGCCGTGATAACTGACCGACGCGGCATATTTCAGTTTGTCGGTTCCCCCGTTTACACCGATGTACTCCTTGTGCCAGAATGCGTCGGTGAACCACTGCGACTGCCAGTCGGTATCGGTGAAGATAATCACCTTATTAGCATCCAGCGGATCGTACATCCATTGATAACCTGCCGGGACCGGCTGCCCGTAATCGAGATAACGGGTCGAATAGTTGGCATTCGGCGCCGTGTTTCCCGTACCGTAGGCATTGGGACCCGAAAGCATGGTCTTCGCATTGTGCTCAATGCCGTTCGCATAGGCTTTGCTGATAACGGGACGAAGAAAACTAATGTATTCGCGGGCATTCATGAAATCCCATTTGCGCGAAGGAGACGAACAGCCCAGCTGGAGGTCGAACACGATCTGGGGGCCCTTTGCCAACGAACCTTTTTTGGTCGTGACCAGAATTACGCCGTTGGATGCCCTAGCGCCGTAGATACTGGCCGAGGCGGCGTCCTTGAGCACCTCCATCGACTCAATGTCGTTCGTATTGATACCGGTCAGGTCCTCGCGCAAAGCCCCGTCCACGATGTAGATCGGATCATTGCCCATCGTGATGGACGATCCGCCGCGAATCATCATGCGGGGAGACTCTCCGGCTATGGCGTTGCTCGTCTGTACGTGCAGTCCCGCAACCCGGCCTTTCAGCGCATCGCCCACGGTCGCGGCCGGTGCATTGTCGAAGACCTCGCCGCTGACTTTAGAGATGGCTGTCGAGAGCGTACGGCGCGACTGCGTGCCGTAACCGATCACCACCACTTCATTCACCAGCGTCGAGCTTTCGGCCAGCGTCACGTCGATCTCCGTCCGGACTCCTACCTTTTCCCGGCGCTCGTCGTAACCGATATACGAGAAGACCAGCGTATCCCCGGACTTCGCCCTGATCCGGAAATTTCCGGAGGCATCGGTCGTCGTCCCGACCATCGTACCGTCGATCAGCACGGTGACGCCGACAAGCGGCAGTCCGTTCGGGCCTTTCACCTGTCCGGTTACGGATGATTCCTGCGGCGAGTCTTCGGACGAAGGCTGAGACGGGACTTTCGTAATCAGAATACTTTTATCGTTGATGATGCAGTTCACGTCCTGCCCTGCAAAAATACGGTCCACAACCGCCTGCAGCTCTTCGTTCCGGGCATGGATGTCCACCGGAGCCTTCATGTCCACATCGTCGGCCTTGACCGAGAGTGAATATCCCTGCTGCTGCAGGGCGATCACCGCCTGCTGAATCGTTGCGTTCTTCAGGTTCAGACTGATCCTCCGCGTTTGGGCATGCAGCGGAACGGCCCATACCATGCACACCGCGGCGCAAAGAATCCATAACCGGCTCCGGGTGTGAAAAGTAAATGTTTTTTTCATAGATGAAGTTTTAGGTTTATAGGTTGTGTTTTTCGGATGGTCATTTCTTATAAAGGTGGATCATCTCCCCTTCGCGGCGGTGTTTCATATCGCCGTTCTGTTCCAGAATGGAGAGAATCTCGTCCAGCGTTTCGTGATTTATGAAAACAGAATAATAGCGTTCGTCGGCTAGCTGCTGGCTGTCGATAACGATCTTCACGTCAAACGTGCGTTCGAGCTGCCGGGCTATATCCGAGAGCCGCGAATTGATGAACGTCAGGTGACCGTCGTCTATGCCGTTGGCGAACGTCCCGCCGGGGAACCGCATCGACGTGACGCGCCCCGACCGTTTGTCGACCTTGACCATGTCGCCCGGAGTCATCTGGATCTTGCAGTTCTGCTGCAGATTCTTGGTTTGCATGTCTATCGCACCCGAAAGCAAGGCGACTTCCACTTCGCTGTCATTCACATAGGAACTGACCCGGAACGAGGTGCCGTGCACCAGAATATCGACGTCGTCGGCCGAGAGCACGAAACTGCGCTTGGGATTTTTGGCGATATCGGCATAAGCTTCTCCGCAGAGAAACACCCGCCGCTCCTTTCCGGCGAACCGGTCGGGATAGATCAGCCTGCTCCCGGAATTGATGACGATCTGCGAACCGTCGGCCAGAACCACGCTCCGGGTCTGACCGTAAGGGGCGTAGATTTCCTGCCACTTGGGAGCGGAGTTCATATGCCCGATCAGCGCATAGAGCGCAACGGCCAAAACGGGGATAGCTATCATTGCCACCATGACTGCCGCTCTTCTGAACACCGGACGGACACCCTGCGGCGACGGCAGCGAGACACTCCGGAACCCGATGCGTTCCCGTACGCGGGCATATGCCTTCTGCACCCGGTCCTGAGACATTTCGGGAGACAGCGCATCCCAGTACTCCCGCATCAGCCGTTGTTTCGTCTCTCCGTCGAACGGAGCTGCGAACCACTCGGCAAACTCTTTACGCGTACTGCGGGGCTGGCGATAACTCAGATAAATACTGATGATTTTTCGGATTCTCGACATAGTGGTATTTCGATTGTTTGGGTTTCAAATTCTCCTGCGGAAAGAGAAGCGGGCGCTCCCTGCCGCTTTCCGGGGGGGGGCGGAAAAGCCCGGTCCCCGTCTCTGTTTATAAGACACACCGGAACGGTTCGACACACAACGACAAACACTTTTTTTTTCGGGATTACCCGGCGAATGAGATCAGTGCATAAAGAAAAGAAGCGAGAAAACGGCTAATGCCTCGCGTAGTTTTTTCAATGCGAGCGTCAGGTGGTTTTCGACCGTTCGTTTCGATATCTTGAGTTCGTCGGCAATGGCCTGATTGTCCATCCCCGCATAACGGCTCATTTCGAATATCCGGCGGCGTTGTTCGGGCATCCGGCAGACGACAAGCCGGATGAAAAGCTCTTTTTCACGGGAATAGTATTCCCTTTCGAACGATTCGTCCGGCAGCGTTTCCTCGATCTGAATATATTGTTCCCAATCAATATTGGTCATCTGGCGAATCGCATTGAGAGCGGCGTTACGCGCCATGCGATAAACATATCCGTTGAACGAAGCGACCCGCCCCTGAAAGATGTCGCGCCGTTCCCAAATCTTCAGAAAAATGTCCTGCGCAATGTCTTCCGCAGTGCTCTCTTCCTTGACGATACAGCCGACGAACGCGCAGACACGGGGATAATATCTCCCGAACAACTCTCCGAAAGCATCCTCGTTGCCTGCGGACAATCGTTGCATCAGTTCGTATTCGGAATCCAACGGCATCTGTTTTCCGGGATAATGGTGTGAAGGCAAACAAATATAAAAAAAATTATCGACTCGAATTCCTTTCGTATTCGGCTGTGAATTTTTTTGCCGCACCGTAACCGTCGGGAGCGGCTTTCCAGATAGTCGTCAACGTCAGCAACCCCAAAACGGCGAAGACAAGAATTACGGCGTAGATGGAATTCCACCCGTAACGGTCGGCGATAAACCCCAGCCCGACGCCGGAGATCAGCGTACTGGCATAACCGAATACGCCGAGTATCCCGTTGGCAGTGGCCGACGCCTCTTTGGTCGCCTGATTCGACATGGCGATCCCGAGCAGCGCCTGCGGTCCGTAGATAAAAAAAGCAATCAGCATGAAAGGAACGGCCATTACCCACGGAGAGACGGTATCGGGAATGCACCAAAATACGATCGTCATGACGATCGTCCCAAGCATACAGAAAACACATGTGCGGTGTGCGCGGCTGCCGAACAGCCGGTCAGTCGCCCATCCTGCGATCACCATACCCAGATTTCCGCCGATAAATTCGAATGCCGCCACCATGATTCCGGCTACGGCGACCGATATTCCTTTGGTATGAGGCAGAAGCATCATCCCCCAGTCGAGCAATGAGAACCGGACGATGTAAACAAAAAAATTGGAGACTGAAAGCACCCAGACGATCGGATTCCCGAATACCATACGGCGCAGGAAGGCCGCATGATAGGCCTTGTCCGATTTCCGGACAGGTTTCTGCTCTTCGCCCGGAACCTTCATCTGCTCAAGTTCGGGCAGCCCCACCGAAGAAGGTTTGTCGCGCAGTGCAAGGTACAAAGCGACCGCTCCCAAAAGCGAAAACGCCGCAGGAATGAGAAAACAAAGCCGCCATGCGCTGTTGTCAAAATAGTGTACCAGCACGGCGCCCATTACAAAGATCAACCCGGCCCCGATCGAGTGCGACATGTTCCAGATCGACATTTTGCGGGCCAGTTCGTTGGCCGGCACCCAGTGAGTCATGAGGGGCGGGACGGGTGGAACTCCCATGCCTTGAAAATAACCGTTCAACAGCAAAATCGAACCCATGATGATCGTAAGCGCCGTAATGTACTCCTGCCCGCCGGCCGTTCCGGCGACGAGCATCGCCATTTTATCACTGAATCCGAATCCGATATTGACCAGCGCACTGAGCGCAAGTCCCAGAGACATGACCTTCCGGGCGCTTACACGGTCGGCGATGAATCCGTTAATAAAGCGGGACAGACCGTAAATAATACCGTTCAAGGTCAGAAACAGCCCCAGTTGGGCCTTGGTTATGCCGAATGTAACCTCGATGCTCGGCATGGCGGTATTGAAATTCTTGCGGACAAAATAATAGAGCGCATAACCGACCATCGTCACGACGATTGTGCGGGTCTGCCAGTACTTGAATTTCTTCGTTTGTTCGGGAGTCATTGTGTCTTGAATTAGCAGGTTCATCCATCATGTCTATATATAGGACACATGAAGCACACACTACACACAAAGACTTCTGCCATTTGAAGTATGAAAAATCATCACTCCCGAAGAAAGCCGCATCTTCGACGAGTCGTGTCTGACAACGCCCCCTTGCCGAAAATACATTTAACGATAAGACAGTTGAAGTCATGCTCCAATCCGGCTTCGCAGAGCAGTTCATTGGAATTCATTAAGCCGGAAAGAATATTTACAAACCACATTTTTCAATATTTTGGTCATTTCCGACTGTCGATTTGCGGTTGGTATTTATATATCTAAAAAACGCGATTTGAAAGCGGCTCCAGACTCGCTCGCTTCAAATGAGCAAAAAATCCGCACCGGAAAATTCCTACCCAAAGGTTTCAGAATTCCTCGTTACGGCTTCCGAAAATGAAACGGTTCCTGATGGTCCTGAAAAGGTTTACAGTGATAATTAAATATGAGCATTTTGGTTCAAAAAATATTGTCCTGATATAAGTTTACATATGACTTCCGAATTTTTCGGCACCAATGATGTTTGAACTTCCCGGTTCTAGGTTCCGCTTCAAAGGGCGTAAGCCAATCGCAACTGGCATGAGGTCTGAGTGAATTGTAAAGGATAACGATCTCATCGAGGCGTTCTTATGCTGCCTGAAAACTTTCAAAACATTCTTCGTCGATCCATTCGCTTTTCAGAATACCGTTCACCCGTTCTGCAACAGCATTCTCATACAGATCGCCCTTTTCAGTCATGTTGATGCGAATCCCATTATCGGTCAACAATTTCACATATTCTTTCGAACAATATTGGCATCCTCTGTCCGAGTGATGGATTAACCCTTGCCGTTTTTGCTACGGAGTGTGGTCTATGGCCATCCTCAGAGCACAGAGCGCTCCGTCCCGTTCCAAAGTCGTATTCAGATCATAGCCAATAGGCATCCGTTATCAGAGCCAGATATGCAAATCCCTCTTTCAAAGAAATATACGTAATATCTCCGGCCCATAAACGATGCGTCCGTTCGAGGCCGAAACCTCGGATCAGATTCGAATATTTGCATCCAGCGCCGCGAGCAGGTCGTAAGCTATTTCTTCCGACGTTTGACTAGAAGATTGTTTTCCGAAAGCAGCGTAAATAACCGATCCCGGCTGACCGGAAATCCGTCTTATTGCAGCAAATGTCACAGTTTGCAGCCGCCGAGCCGGGGCATCAGTTTTCGGTAGTAACCCATCCGCTTCAAAAGAAGGGTATCGGACAAGGCTGCTTGCACATTACGCCATAAATGTTTATAATAGGCCTGACGGGTATAGCCCGAACAACCTGCATAGAAACGACAGGCAAAATGCCGGTTGCCAACCACGTCCCAAATCTATGCCCGCATCACCAACGACAAGATCGGGCAGGATATGGCGGCGTTGAGCGAAAAACTCAACAGCGTCTTCAAGGTCACGCAGTAATCCGGCACGATTCCGGAATACCGTACCCCGTAATTTATTTCCGCCGGCAGGGAATTAAACACCGGAGATGAAAATACGCAAGGCCATGCGAATCGCTCGAAGGGCGAGCCTTGGGATTTCCATCCCCAGCGTTTTGCTGGTCGCTACCGTCGCACACTCTGCGGACCGGACGGCAGCCGCTTCACAACACACGCATATCAGAAACCAAATAGTTGCAACAGAGATTTCTTTCGCGGCCTGCTTCGATAAACTGCCGTATAAATGCAGATTTGTTTAGATATTTATTTCTTGAATTATATATTTCTCTGTTTCTGCATCGAATCATCCGCATGTCCGGATGATTATTCCGATAAATATTTGTCCAACCGTCTGTTTCTTTATCTGAATATTTGTTTCGATGGCAATATACAACCTGCCGAATCGCTTCGATTCTGATGTCCGCTCACGACCGCTCCAGTCCGTTCGGCGGACTTTTTTTCATCTTCAGACTGTTGTAATATTGCATCGGGAACAGCCCTACCCTCGGAAGCAGCATCGGGGAATTCTGAAAACTTTGGGCAGAGATTCTCCGGCGCGAATTTTTCCCATCGTCAGATGGGACCATTTGCATGTCGTGTCGCTACGCAAAGATTTGCATGAATACGACCGCTCTTATCCATATTGCGGATTTGTAACCAGACTACAAACACGCAAATCGAATTAGATCGATTTGTAACAAGGCTTATCACATCTGTAACAATCGTTATCGAAACGTTACACACAACAGACTATTTTTGTTATACCAAATAAATCAACTAATCTGATATGAAAAACAAGTTACTACTATTCGGGTATGTCTTTGCCGCCTCGTTCGGGGCATTCGTAGTCGGGCTTAATTTGGGAGGAATTTCCGGGGCGCTCGAATTCATTACCGCCGAGTTCGGGCTTTCGGCCATGGCCATGGGACTCGTGACAAGCGCCATTATGATTGGCTGCCTGATAGGAGCATTGCTGGGAGGGCGTTACAGCGATAAATACGGCCGCAGAAACATGATGATCATATCTGCCGTCATGTTGATACTGTCGGCCGTCGGATGTGCCATGGCAAGCAATGCCGCATGGCTGATTGCAGCCCGTTTCCTAGGCGGCTGCGGTATGGGTGTCCTCTCGGCTGTAATACCTATTTATATATCCGAAATATCTCCTGCCAAATGGCGCGGAACATTCGTTTCGTTTTACCAGTTATTCATCGTTATCGGCATTCTTGCTGCTTATTGCGCCGATTTTGGGATGATTTCGTGGGGAAACAACTGGCGTTGGATGCTAGGATTGCCGTTGTTGTTCGCTGCGGGCAATCTACTGATGCTGTTGTTTCTGCCCGAAAGTCCGCGTTGGCTGATTAAACAGGGGGAATATGAGGTTGCCCGAAAAGCCATCGCCCGCATGGGAATTTCTTCCGAAGATGCGGCAGTTATGCTTGAAACACCGAAATCTTCGCAGAAGGGCGGGCCCAAATTATCCGAGTTATTCCGCGGATCGACGACACACATCGTCCTGTTGGGCTCGTTGCTCGCCGTATTCCAGCAAATCACCGGAATTAACGTTATCATCAATTACGCCCCTGAAATATTGCGGCAGACCGGTATCGGCGGAGATACGGCACTTATGCAGGCCATTTATGTCGGAATAGTGAACTTTCTGTTCACGATTGTCGCCGTATGGCTAGTGGACCGTCTGGGCCGCAAGAAACTGCTTTTGTGGGGATGTGCCGGATTGGTCGTGTCACTAGCGTACCTGACCTATGCCTTTGCCCAGCCGCTGCCCGGCAGTATCGGGATTCTGATCGTCCTGCTTGTTTACATCGCTTTCTTTGCTGTGTCGCTTTCCCCGCTTATGTTCGTCGTTACAGCCGAAATATATCCCTCGGCGATCCGGGGTACGGCCATGGCGCTTTCAACGGGGATCAGCTGGGCCTGCGCATTTCTGGTCGTGCAGTTCTTCCCCATAATGCTGGAGAGTTTCGGTGCGGCAATCGTTTTTGCCGGATTCGGAGTCCTTTGCCTTGCTGCATGGCTGTTTATCTACATCTGGATTCCCGAAACCAAAGGGCGTTCGCTTGAAGAGATTGAAAAACAACTGCTAAAAAAAGAGTAAGATGTATTCTAAACCCCTTGTTATCGGCATCGGCGAATTTCTGTGGGATATTTTGCCTACTGGCCGCAAAGCCGGAGGAGCTCCCGTGAATTTTGCCTATCATGCCTCGCAGAACGGTGTCGAAGGCTGGGCTGTCAGCGCTGTCGGCAATGACGATGCCGGACGCGATCTGCTGGCAGTTACCGCCAGTTACGGTATCCGTACACTCGTTGCTACGGTGGATAAGCCGACCGGCACTGTCGATGTGTCGCTCTGCGACGGCCAGCCTACCTACACGATCCACGAACATGTCGCATGGGATTATATTCCGCTCACGGAAGAGATGCTGTCTTTGGCGCGCCGAGCCGGCGCCATCTGCTTCGGCACGCTGGCACAGCGCGGCGAAGTTTCGCACCGGACCACATGCGCCATGGTCGAAACTGTACCGGCCGACGCTTATCGCATCTATGATATCAACCTGCGTCAGCATTTCTATTCGAAAGAGTTGATCGACCGGTCGCTCCGCATCGCGAACGTGCTGAAAATAAACGATGACGAACTCGTCCGGTTGCAGGAGATGTTTGCGCTTCCGGAGGATACGGATGCTGCGTGCCGCCAATTGGCGGAACAATATGCACTTCGCATGGTCGTACTTACCGGCGGGGATCGTTTCAGCTCCATTTATACCCGCGAGTATATATCTACGCTGCCGACACCCCGGGTGGAAGTCGTCGATACCGTAGGCGCTGGCGATGCCTTCTCCGGAACCCTGATCGGAGCCTTGCTTTCGGGCCGGACGATCGCAGAGGCGCACCGGACTGCCGTTGAAACCGCGGCTTATGTCTGTACCTGCGCAGGCGCATGGCCTCCGCCTCGAAAATAATCTGACCTTAAAACCCAAGTTTACCATGAAACGACTGACTACGATCTTAATGGCGCTCTGCACCATAGGCTGCGGAACGCACGGCAGTCCCTCGGACGCCGCTTCACAGGTGACGATGGCGTCACTGTTGGATGAAATGATTTCATACGACGCAGTGACCGGTTATCCGGCCGTGAATTACCGTGCGGCGCAGGTCAGCAGTTACGACCGCCGTACCGTTGACCTTCATGAACCCGGCTGGTTCGCCAACGACGACGGAGCCGGATTCGAACGGCTCGACACGATTCGCGGCCGTGTCGAAAAGGTGCTCTTCGATGAAAAGGGCCCCGGAGCCATAACGCGCATCTGGATGACAACCAACGATAAACGGGGAACGCTGCGGTTCTATTTCGACGGAGCAAGTACGCCTGAAATCGAGATTCCAGCCTATGATATGGCACGCTTCCCGGTGACTGTAGGCGAGGCCCTCTCATTGACACATACGCATTATGAAGATGAACTCTCCAAAACCGGCGGCAACACCTTCTTTCTGCCCCTGCCTTATGCCCGATCCTGCCGCATCACACTCGAAGAGTCCGATTACACGGTCAAAATCCCCCGTTATTATCATGTCGGATACAGAACCTATGACAACGGAACGAATGTTCGGACCTTCTCGTTGAGAGAAGTGCGCAAGCTCACGGATAAGATCGCCGCGGTAAACCGTAAATTGTTTTCGCCCGAAACGTATACCGACGGAACGGAGTGTACCCGGACCGTCACCCCGATGTCGAACGGCGCCACGTCGCTGCACTTGCCCGACGGAAACAAAGCGATCCGGTCGTTGACCATAACGCTCTCGGAATTTGATCCGGCAGATCTTGTCGAGATCATGCAGCGGACTTGGCTGCGTATCGATTTCGACGGTATACGCTGCGTATGGTGTCCCCTCGACTGTTTCTTCGGAGCCGGCACCGGTGCACCGGCTTCATCGAACTGGTACGTCTCGTCCGACGGCAAAGGCACCTTTACGAGCCGTTGGGTGATGCCTTATGCGGAACATGCGGACCTGCGTCTCGAAAAAAGGACCGATATTCCCTTTACAGCCGTAATCACGGGTTATGTCGATGATTTCGACTGGACGGCACAGACACTCTATTTCCATGCAACTTACCACGATGAAACAAGTATTCCAGTCAACAATGATTATAACTCGCCGGACAATCTCGACTGGAATTTTACGACCATAACCGGTCGCGGGGTCTATTGCGGCGATGTGTTGTCGCTTTACAACCACTGCCCGGACTGGTATGGTGAGGGCGATGAAAAGATATGGATCGATAACGATACGTTCCCGTCGTTCATGGGTACCGGGACAGAGGACTATTACAACTGTTCTTGGGCGCCTGTGGTGCCGTTCGCAACGCCGTTCGGCGGCGCTCCCCGGGCCGATGAAGCATCGTCGCACGGATACAATACCTTTGTCCGAACCCGCAATCTGGATGTAATACCTTTCGGGCAACGGTTGCAATTTGACTTGGAAATGCTGAGCTGGAATCCCGGTGCGGTCGATTACCGGGCAGCTGCTTTCTGGTACGGGACGGCAGCGTCTGCGGCAACGGAGAAAAATTAACCTAAATACCATCAATTATGAAACAACTCTATTTCATGTTATGCATGGCTCTGATGCTGCTGTACGGCATGCCGGCATCTGCTCAAACGAGTCACGGCATTTCCGGAAAAGTGACCGATCAGACCGGAAACGGAATTGCCGGGGCATCGGTCATCGTCAAGGGAACTACGACCGGGACCTCGACCGGCAGCGACGGCAGTTACTCGCTGAACGTAAAGGACGGAAATGCAACGCTCGTGTGTTCCTTTATCGGCATGAAGAGTGCAGAAGCCGCTGTAAATGGCCGGACAGAGGTGAACTTCGCACTCGAAGCCGATGCCATCGGCCTTGAGGAAGTGATTGCGATCGGTTACGGCACGATCCGCAAAGAGGAGATCACCAGTTCAATCACCCGAGTGTCATCCGATGAATTTTTACAAGGAAGCGTCAGCAATCCGCTTCAACTGCTTCAGGGAAAAGTCGCCGGTCTGGGTATTTCCAAAACATCGGGCAATCCCAGCGGCGAGCTGAGCATCATGTTGCGCGGTATTTCGACGCTGGCAGCCTCTTCGGCTCCGCTTATCGTGATCGACGGGGTGGCCGGAGGGTCCCTCAACGCCATTTCACCGGAAGACATTGAATCCATCGATGTCTTGAAGGATGGTTCGGCCGCTGCCATCTACGGTACGCGCGGAACGAACGGCGTGATTATCATCAATACCAAACGGCCGCAGTCGGGACGAGTCGCGTTGGAATACAAAGGCTATGTCACCATCGACCAAATGCTCGATGAGACCTCCGACTATCCGGATGCCACGGAACTCCGCAGTCTGAAATCCCGGCTTGCGAAAGAGGATTCCCGCTTCGACCTGATCAACGATTTCAAGGGCGACACGGACTGGGTCCGGGAGATTACCCGCACGCCCGTCAGTCAGACGCACTATGTTTCGCTGCAAGGCGGAAATGCCCGGACGAATTACCTCGCTTCGGTAACCTACAACGACAAACAAGGTATCTACAAGGGCTCTTTCGACGAGTCGTTGACCGCCAAACTCAGCATCAACCACGCAATGTTCGACGACCGGTTCAAGATCGCCCTGAATGTCAGCAATAAAATCGTAACGCAGGGTATCGTTCCGGACGATCTCTATATGCAGGCGCTCAGCCGGAACCCGACCATCCCGGTCTACAACGCCGACGGCTCCTATTATGAAAACAGCAACGGTGCCAACCCGGTAGGCTTACTGAAAGAACAGAACACCGAAAACAAGTACGACCAGCTGATGATGTCGGGACGGATTTCGGTCGAACCGGTCAAGGACCTGACGATCAGTGCAACGGGTATCTACATGGGCGACTTCAACGATTACGCTTACAGCACGACCCAAAAGCATTATTCATCGACGATGGGCAGCACGCAGGGACAGGCGCGACTCTCCGGGGGCCACGGCGAGGACAAGACACTCGAATTACAGGCCGACTATTCGCGCAAATTCGGCCGCCATACGCTGCAGGCAACCGTCGGATACAGTTACAATGACTATATCCACCAATCTTCCGAAATGTATGCCTACGATTTCCCAATTGACGGATTCGGCGCATGGAATATCGGTTCGGCGAATTCGACGCTCGATGGCACCTCGAAGCTGACCAGCTATAAGTACCGGATCAAGCTGATCGGTTTCTACGGCCGAGTGAACTATAATTTCGACAATAAATACCTTTTTATGGCCAGCCTGCGCCATGAGGGAAGCGATAAGTTCGGAAAGAACAACCGTTGGGGTACTTTTCCGGCCGTAAGTGCCGGCTGGCGGATTACACAGGAAAAGTTCATGCGGGATGCATATTGGGTTTCCGATCTCAAATTACGGGTCGGATACGGCATAACCGGCACCGCTCCCTCATCGCCCTACCAATATGTCCCGCTATACAATTTCAGTACGGCATACATGGGGTATGACGGAGGTAAATGGGTGAATGGTATCGTGCCGACGAACAATGCCAACGACGATCTGAAATGGGAGCGCAAAAAGGAACTTAACGTCGGACTGGATTTCGCTCTTTTCAACAGTCGGTTCCGGGGCAGTATCGATTTTTACAACCGGCGCACCGATGACCTGCTCTACACCTACACGGTTCCGACACCGCCCAATATTACCAATTCGATTCTGGCCAACGTGGGTTCGATGCGCAACCAAGGTGTCGAGGTGATGCTTTCAGGCGACCTGATCTCCCGCAAAGACATGGCATTGACCCTCAGCGGAAACTTCTCCTACAACAAAAACAAACTGATTTCGCTCTCCAACGACAGGTATACAATGGAATATCTGACACTCGGCTCGACCGGAGAACCCATGCAAACTTACACGCACCGGCTCGAAGATGGCTGGGCAGTCGGCAACTTCTACGGATGGCGTGTCGATGGACTGAAAAACAGCACGACTTGGAATGTTGTCGGAGCCGAAAATTCGGACCCCAGTGAAGATAATAAGACTATTATCGGTAACGGGATGCCCAAAATGTTCGCCGCTTTGCAGGCCAGTTATCGCTGGAAGGGGCTTGACGTGTCGGTATCCTTTCGCGGAGCTTTCGGCTTCGATATTCTGAACGCCTACCGGATGAAGTATGAAACACTCGCTTGGCTGTCGAGTTTCAACGTGCCGAAATCAGCTTATCAGAAGATCGGCGAATATTACAATTTCGCGCCGTCGATCTATTCGGACCGTTATATCGAACCGGGCGATTACGTCAAACTCGACAATCTGACCATCGGCTACACATTCGATCTTTCACAACGCAACAAGGTGATACGCAGTATCCGGGTCTTCTGTACGGGCATGAACCTGCTTACGATCAGCGGCTATTCTGGGCTGGACCCCGAAGTGGCGATCGTCGGCCTCACACCCGGCGTGGACCCGATCAACAAATACCCTAACCTGCGTTCGTACATCGTCGGTGCATCGTTCAACTTCTAATGATCAAAACCATGAAACGAAAAACAATACATCTGTTCGGCGCATGCGCACTTCTGCTGGCTTCATGCACGAATCTCGATCCGGATATTTACAGCGATATGACAATCGACAAGATTCTGGAGGACAGTGAACAGAGCTCGGCCTACCTGCTGACACCCATGTACGGGCAGATGCGCTGGTTCAACGAGGACCGCAGCATCTGGGACCTGACCGAGCTCGGAACCGATGCATGGGTCATTCCGACCAATTCGGACGGAGGCTGGTATGACGGCGGTATCTGGCTGCGGCTGGACAATCACGAATGGAAATCGACCGACCCCCATTTCAGTACTTGTTGGAGCCACTTGTGGTATGGCATTACGACCTGCTGCAACCGGGTGCTGCATCAGTTCGAAGAGGCCGGGCTGGAGCTCGACGAGCAAACGCTGGCGGAGGTTCGTGCCGTGCGTGCATTCTATTATTATTACCTGCTGTCTCTTTTCGGGAATGTGCCGATCATGGAGACCTACGACGTGCCGAAAGATTATATGCCGACGACGCGCGACCGGAAAGAGGTGTATGATTTCGTCGTGCGGGAACTGCGCGAGAGCATGGACAAACTGCCCGAAGAACAGCGGTACAGTCGTTTTAACAAGTGGGCTGCCAAGCATCTGCTGGCAAAGGTATATCTGAATGCCGAATCGTGGCTCGGCAGCGAATATGCCGCCAAGCGCGACAGTACGCTCATCCTTTGCAACGAGATAATCGGGTCTGCGAAATACCAGCTCGACGACAGCTTTTCCAATATTTTCAGTCTGCAAAGCGAAACGTCGCCCGAAATCATTTTTGCGGTGCCGTATGATGAAACGACGGGATCGCCGATTTTCCACTGCATCTATGCCAAAACCCAGCACTGGGCCTGCAAACCGATCTACAACGCGGGTTCGGGCGGTTACAATGGACTGCGTGCCGTGCCTTCGTACGTAAAAGAGACGTTCGATGCCACCGATCCCGATCATTACAATGACAAACGTTACAGGCAGAGTTACTGCATGGGGCAACAGTACGACTACCTCACCAAGCAGCCGCTCTATTTTACTGACGGAGTGACACCCTTCAATTATGTCAACGAAATCGCCTCGATCGACGCCGCCCGTGAATTCGACGGCTACCGCTTCGGAAAGTACGAGGTCAAAATCGGCCAGAAATGGGAGACCGATCAGGACTGGGTCGTGTTCCGCTTCGGGGAGACCCTGATGATGAAAGCCGAATGTATGCTTCGTGACGGGGATGCACAGGGAGCCGCTGACATCGTGAACGAGGTGCGCAGACGCAGTTTCGATCCGTCTCTGCCCCGATCCGTGCGTGAGCTGACGGCCGAGCAGTTGTCCGCCTTGACAGTCGTTGACGGCGTATCCGTGCCTTACGGCGAATTCCTGAAAGAGCTCGGACGCGAGTTCACGGGCGAAGGAATGCGGCGCGAGCAGCTGATCCGGTGGAATCTCTATGTAAACGGAAGCTGGACATTCCACACGCCCAAGCAGAAGAAATATCTCGAATTGTATCCGATACCCTCTTCCGAACTGCTTTCCAACATTAACCTTCGTCAAAATGATGGATATTCTTATTAAAACAGACAGGCGGCCCGTATCCGGGATCAGAAGCATGTTGTTCCTGATTGCCGCCATATTTCTGCTGCCGGGTTGCTCGTCGGCATCCGATACGGAGATTCCCGATCCGGAACCGCCGGGACCGGAACCTCTCGAAACAGGGACGCTGCTGCCGGATAACATAACGCTCGTGGCGCGCGTCACCGGACGTTCGGAAAGCGGAGAAACGATTCCCAATCCCAACCGAACGGACGCCCGGTTCAATATCGGCCGTACCGATTACAACAATATGTGGGATGCCGGCAACGGGACGGTCATGTGCGCATTCGGCGATAATTTCGACTACGGAGGCGGCAACTGGAAATCGAACGCCATCGCACTCTCTTCGGATCGTGACTTGACGGACGGGCTTTATTATTCGGGAATGCTGATGGATGGCAATGCCGTAAAGGAGATCGTCGTCTCGCGGGCCAAAACCGGGCAATATCCCGATGGTTCGGAATACGAAGTGACCTGCATTCCTACGGGCGGCATTGCGGTCGGCACCCGTCAGTACCTGAACTACATGAGTATCCATGACTGGACTCCTACGGGTGATAACGATTACTGGTCGGTGAATTACAGCGAAATCGTTTACTCGGATAATTATGGGACAGCATGGACCCGTTCGGGCGTCAAATGGAATGCCGACAGCAACTTCACGCAGGTCGCCTATCTGAAGGAAAACGGGTTGATATATATGTACGGCACACATTCGGGACGTTACGGCAACGTCTATCTGGCGCGTGTCAGCGAAACGAAGCTTCTCGACAAATCGGCCTACGAATACTGGACCGGCGGCGGCTGGGAGCGCAACGAACAGGCGGCGGAGCCAGTCGCACGGGGAACGGCGTCTGAAATGACCGTTGCATACAACAGCCGTTACAAACGGTATATGATGATGTATCTGTCAGTCAATCAGCGGGCCGTCGTTTACCGGGACGCACCCTCTCCCGAAGGAGATTGGTCGGGCGAGAAGATCATCATGTATGAGGATGGCAATGCGCTTTATGCTCCCTATATTCACCCGTGGTTCAACGAAGACGACGAATTGTGGTTTGTCATCTCTCATGCCGTGCCTACATGGAACGTTTTCCTGATGCGTGCCGACCTCAACTGGGATCAGGCGGGGATCAATCTGCTTGCAGAAGGAGGTTTCGAGGAGCACCCGACTCAGGCGTTGAGCTACAAGACGATGTGGCATGTGAATGCGGCGGCCCTCACTTCGCGCGATGCGCACAGCGGCAAGATCGCCTGCCGTTTCTCGAATACGAATTCCGGCCAGTGGCAGGACGTATGCACTCAGACGGTATCCTTGCAGCAGAATGCCGATTACTCGATCGAGTGCTGGGTGAAATCCGAAGAGGTGCTTCCTGAGGGTGCCTATGTCGGAGTCCGATTGACCGACGGAACAATCCATGACATAACGGGCACAGCCCAAGCCGGCGAATGGACACGCTTCGGTTGTGAATTCAATGCCGGTCAGGCTGTAAGTGCCGATGTCTTTTTCGGAGTTTGGGGCGCTCCCGAAATGACGCTCACCGTGGACGATATTTGCCTGAAACCCGTAAAAACAGAATAACCTACAACTAAAAAACAAAAACCATGAAAAACTGTTATTTCGCAATGTTACTTTTGCTGTCCGCCGCATTCGCTGCCGGATGTGCCGACGATAAAGAGGAGGGCGGCAACGACATCAAGCTTAATCCCGATCCGACGCAGCTTTCGAACATCACCCTGATGAAAGCCACGTTCGCGGCGGACGAATTCAATATGATTTCCGAGCCCGGTTTCGAGCTTTTCCCCGATGAAGCAATCGACTACCGTTCACTCTGGTATTTCGAAGGAGCGTACAAGGAGCCTTCGCTGGTGTCGAAACACACGCAGACACACGGCGGTCAGGTCGCTTTGAAGCTTGAAAACCCCAACGACGGCAGCTGGTGCGATGCCTGCTTGCAGTCGATTGCACTCAAAAAGGGCAAGGATTACACCTTCTCCTGCTTCGGACAGGCTTCGTGGGCCGGAATGAACGCCTTTACGGGCGTCCGGCTGGAAGGCGGCCCGATCTATGACGGACAGGCCGGCGATTGGAATCCCGACGTATGGACCGAATTCACCAAGGAGTTCAATTCCGGCGACTATACGCAGGGCAATGTCTTTTGCGGAGCATGGGGCTATCCCGGAGTATGGGTCGCACTGGACGATTTCAGACTCGTTCCGACCGGCACCACCCAGACCTCGACCAAATTGGGTGCCTGCCAGACGACGGGCACTGTCTCGAATGCCTCGTTTACGGATATTTCGTTTGCGGGTAAAGCCGTCATCTGGGCCGGACCGAACAATACGGTTTCCATGGCGCTGGCCGATGTTTCGGCCGGGGGCAAGCATTACGCAAACGCATTCGCATTGTCGAACGATATGAATCCCGATGATGGATTCTATATCGCACAGGTTTCGCCCGGCAACGACGGTATCGTTCCTATTCTCGAACCGTCGGGAGACGGTGAAACCGCCTGTGTTCCGACGGCCGGTGTGACCGTCAACGGCAAACAGTATATCCATTATTATTCGTTCAAGTCGCTCGATCCCGAAGACAGCGACGCATGGACGGCAAACTTTTCCGGGTTGTTGTCATCGGCAGACGGCGGTAAAAGCTGGACCCGTGAGATCCGCGGCCGTTGGAGCGGAGCCGGGCATTTTGTGCAGGCGGCATTCTATTTGAGCGACAAGTATCTTTACATGTTCGGTTCGGACGCAGGCCGTTCCACGCCCAAGATATACGTCGCGCGCATCAAAAGCGACGGTGATATTGCAACTGCAGCCAACTGGACCTATTGGGACGGCACCGACTGGGTGGCGGGAGACCCAGAATCAGCGGCGGCGATCACCTATGGCAATGCATCCGAAATGTGTGTAGCCTATAATGCGACTCACAAACGCTATATTATGATTTACCGTTCGGGGACGACGGGCGGTCTGGTCTACCGCGATGCCGGTTCTCCCGAAGGCGACTGGTCGGGTGAAAAACTGCTGGCGCTCGATAATGCTAATCAGGGAGGCTGGTTCTCACCGTCCGTTTATCCCTACTCGTCGGGCGACAATATGTACTTTATCGTTTCGCAACTGTAACTAACTCTGACATCCGGCGGAACCGGCCGTGTTATGCACGGCCGGGTATCCGTTTTTAAGACCTAACTTTATGTACAAGACCATTTTGCCGCTGATAAGTTATATTCTGTTCGCCTGCACTCCGCACGGCCGGGAAAACCTGCTCGCCGACGGCGGATTCGAAGAGTCTGCGAAGATGTGGGACATCGGTAAGTCCGAATTGACATCCGAGGCACATGCGGGAGAGTTTGCCTGCGCCTTGTATGTCGAAACACCCCGTTATATACCCGTCTGGTCCGACATCTGCATACAGAAAATAATAGTGATGCCCGGAAAGGAATACCGGCTTTCCGCATTCGCCCGCATGTCCCTGCCCCCGTTGACGAACGGCGTGTATATCGGTGTACGCCGGCCCGACGGCAGTGTTTTGAAAGACAGGCTGTTCCTGCTGTCCGGCAGAGATTGGACCCGAATGGCGCTGGATTTCGATTCCGGCGAGGAGCAGGAACTCACTGTTTTCTGCGGTGTCTGGACAGACCGGAATTCAACCTATTTCGTCGATGATTTCAGCCTGAATATGATAAAATAATTATAAATTCGCGTATTATGCCGCATTGCACAATCCGTCTGTTTTTACTGCTTGCCATATGTATGATGACGAACGGCTGCCGTCGTGAATCGATCTCGGAGCCCAAGCGTCATTATGTGATCGGATTCTCCCAATGTACCAACGACCTATGGCGTCAGATCATGATGATTCAGATGCAAGCCGAAGCGGCCAAATATCCGGAATTGAGCATTGTGGTCAGCAATGCGCATAACAATACACAGTTACAGATCGATCAGATTCGTGAATTCATTGAGGCGAAGGTCGACCTGCTCATCATCTCGCCGAACGAATCGGAGCCGGTGACACCGATCGCCGTCGAAGCTTTCGACATGGGAATTCCGACAATCATCTGGGATCGTAAAATACATTCGGACCATTACACGACCTGCATCAGTGCGGATAATTACGATATCGGCCGTGATGTGGGACGCTACATCAACACCATATTATCCGAAGGGTCTACGATTCTCGAAATTACCGGATTGATGAGCTCTTCACCCGCTGTGGAACGGCATAAGGGATTCCTTGCCGAAGCGAGTGAAAGCTATTCGGTGCATACCATTCCCGGCGACTGGAAACCCGATGTGGCAAAAGAGCGCGTGGCGGCGATCGGCCACTATAACGATATCGATCTGGTTTTTGCGCACAACGACGATATGGCACTAGCTGCCTACAATGTGATCAATGCAGCCGATTCACTCTGTGCGCAGCGGATAAAATTTATCGGAATAGATGCGCTCGTCGGAGTAGATGCGGTTCTCGACGGCAGACTGCAAGCCTCATTCCTCTATCCCACGGGAGGAGACAAGGTCATGGCGATCGCCAGACGTATCCTTCTTGGTAAACGGGTAGAGAAGAGCTACCAACTGCAATCGGCACTCGTCGATTCTCACAATGCCTACACACTCAAGGCGCAGCAGGAACAGATAGTCAGTTATCAGGAACAGATCAACAAACAGAAAACGGTTCTTGAACAATATGACCGAAGCGTTGACAATCTGAAATATTCATTGTGGGCCGTCATAATTATCGCCCTTGTTGCGGGAGGAATGGGCATTTATGCCATCCGATTGAATCTGCGTCTCCGGCGCCGCAACGAAATCCTGACCGCAAAAAATGCTGAAATCGAAATTGCAACCCGTGAGTTGATGGATAAGCATGCCCAGATAGAGAATGTAACGGCTCACAAATTACAGTTTTTTACAAATATAACCCATGAAATCCGCACTCCGCTGACGCTGATCCTCAATCCGCTCGACAGCATTGTCAAGCGGGAAAAGGACCCCGAAATTCAACGTAATATCTGGACGATTCAGCGTAACGCGCGCCATCTGCTGAATGTCGTGAATCAGATTCTCGATTTCCGGAAGATCGAAAATAATAAAATGATGCTTACGCTGAAACAGGTGGATATCGTGCAGTTTACACAAGAGATACTTAGTTATTTCGAGACTTATGCCGAAACGGAAAAGATCGTCTATAAATTTCGTACGGACACGTCGCATCAGCAGTTGTGGATTGATACCGATAAAATCGAACAGGTGTTGCTCAACCTGCTTTCAAATGCTTTCAAATATTCGCCCAAATACGGTACGATTTTGGTGTCGGTGACAGATAACGGTCCGAGCGTACTGATCGAAGTCGAGGATAACGGGAAGGGTATAGATAAAGAGAGTCTTCCTCGTATTTTCGACCGTTTTTATGCGCTCAAGAACACGTCGAATTACAGTACGGGGATCGGATTACACCTGACACGGGAATATGTCGAACTGCATCATGGATACATAACGGCGGATAGTCTTCCGGGGGCTTATACCGTTTTCCGGGTCGAACTGTTCAAGGGAAAATCGCATTTCGGAGAAAATGTCACTTTTGACGAAACTCTTCCGACGAATTATCTTGCGGACGAGGTGATCGACGACAATAAGGTCAATGAGTTATTGGCCAAGAAATATAACGAAACAATCGTCATTGCCGAGGATGATTCTGAGATACTCGCCTATCTTAAAGATGAACTTTCAACGAACTTCCGCGTTATTGCCGTCAATAACGGTTACGATGCCGTTAAAGCCGTGATGGATGATGAAGTATCGCTTATCCTGAGCGACGTGCTGATGCCTGCGCTCAACGGATTCCAGTTGTGCAGCAACATAAAATCTAACATAGCGACCTGTCATATTCCGATCGTGCTGCTTACGGCTCTTTCGGATGACAACCAACGGATTTACGGAATTGCAGAAGGTGCTGACGAATATATTCACAAGCCGTTCAATATGCAGTATGTCCGTCTGAAAATTATCCGGATTATCGAAGAACGTAAGCGCCTTGCCAGTACATTCGCCCAAAAATTCGGTCGTCTGACGAGGCACGAAGCCGCCAATCTTCCTTGTGTGGACGATGTGTTCCGGGATAAACTCTTCAATCTGATCGAGGCGCAGCATAGCGACAGCAATTTCAAAATCGAACTGATGAGCGATATGTTAGGAATGTCGAGAATATTGCTTTATCGGAAAATCACAAGTATTTTCGGAATGTCCCCATCGGATTTATTGCGTAATTACCGGTTGCAGAAGGCAGTTCAACTGTTAACAGATCAACGGCGCAATGTAAGCGAAGTCGCCTATATAGTAGGATTCTCTTCACCCGCTTATTTTGCAAAATGCTTCAAAAGCGTATACAATATGACACCGACGGAATATATGTATCGAACGCGAGAATAGATGGTGATTTAAAAACCTCTTTTATCTAACTGTGACTCGTATTATGAAACACTTGAGTTAGAACTCATATCTGGATGCTCAAAATGTCAATTGTTAGATAAAAACACAAAATATGGCATTAATACATTAATAATCAAGCTAATGAGATGAATTTACCAATATAGTTATTGGTAAATCAATTCGGTTTGCACTAGAAGAATTTGGATGAATGGTGACTGTTTGGATTTTTCTGTATGTTTTTGTAGTTCGTCGTAGTTATTTGAAACACTGAAATTCAGTATAATGGGCTGAAAAATAAACCGTTGCCTTCTCGTTACCTACTCTCCTATACAAAGATGTAACGACCTGATAAACCAAGTCGTTACATTTTTCAAGCCCACACCTTTCGGGCCGGGGCGTATATGGTGCAGAACACCGGAGGACTAGTCCTCGTCGCGGTACATGTTCTCCACGTAAATGGCGTGCTGCTTCGCCACGCGCTTCGCGATCGAAGGCTTGGTGAAGTACTGGCGGCGGCGCAGCTCCTTCAGGACGCCCGTGCGCTCGTATTTACGTTTGAACTTCTTCAGGGCGCGCTCGATGTTTTCGCCCTCTTTTACCGGCATGATAATCATAATATTCTACTTTTTTATTGTTTTTAATTCTTTCGTTTACTTAAAATCCTCCGGGGCGCATATCTTCCGATACCTTTCCCCCTTGCAATGTCGCTTCGTCTACTCGTCGTCAGGTCCGCTTCGGGCACCGAACCGCAGATAGGGAACCAGCCGTGCTGCCTCCTCGCGGGTCATTATGTCGTCTTCGATCAATTCCTCAGCGGTACTCCAACCTCCTTTCAACTGTCTTCGTTTAAGTAATTTCCGAAGGGTCTGCGGCGGAATGTACGGATGCCGTCCCAACTCTTTCGGGCTTGCAAAGTTAATATCAATTTTCCGAATTTCACAACTATCGCAGTAAATTTGTTTCAAAATTTTCTCATAATTGCGTTCCGTGACTCCCGGAACCTCTGCGAGTTGCTCCGCGCGGAGGAATCCGCCGAGCCGGTCGCGGTAGCCGATAATCGAGACGACGGTCTTCTCGCCGATGCCCGCCACGCTCCTCAGCGCGGCCGAATCGGCCGTGTTGATCTCGACGGGAACGTCGATCGGTTCCGCTTTGCGTTCGGGGAAGATGACGTAAGGTTCGAGCGCCGATGCGACCGAATCGCTCACCACATAGCACGCCCGCAGCTCCTCCATGTCGTAAATGCCGCTCAGGTCGCGCCACCGGACAAAGGCTTCGGCTTGCCGTTTCGACAATGCGCCGATGGCCCGCAGGTAACGCGCGCTCACCGTGTCGATGCGGAACGGCGCGGGCGGCATCGGCTCGGAGACGACGCGCCCCGTGCGGTACTCCTGCGGAGCGATGGCATACTTGCGCCCGATGCGTATGTAGGGCTCCAGCCGGTAAAAGAGCGAATCGCTGATGCCGTAACAGAGCGTCACATCTTCGGGAATACGGAAAATCTTGCCTGCGGCGCGGTATTTCAGCAGGCTCACGGCTTCGTGTTTCGTAAGCCCCAGCCGCCGCAGGCCGTCGTAATCTACGGTGTTCGGATCGAAGGGCTGCATGACGACCGTATCGGCCCGCTCCTCCATTTCGGCTTCGACCCGCAGGGCCGCCGCGGGATCGGCCTTCGGACGCACGAGGACGATGCCGAGGACCAGCAACCCGGCCAGCGGCAGAAAAACCGCCACGGCCCGAATCTCACGTTCTGTAAAAAACTTTCCCATATGCAGAGACTATTTACATACCGTCCGGCAAATGCCGGAACCTACCACTGCGCACCGCCGGAGAGCAGCAGGCGGCGGTAACGCCGCGAAGGCGATTCCACGAAAGCGCCCAGCCCGTACTCCGTCCAGCGGCGATCGACCAGCCCGACGGTCGCTTCCGACGCCGTCACGATGTTGGGGAAACGCGCAGGATTGCCGCCATCGCCGGGCCGTTTGCTTCGCGCGTCGATCACGAGCGTCGCGCCCTCCGTCCGCACGTCGCGCCGCGGATCGGTATTGGCCGCCGCGAGCCACAACAGCTCTTCGGGCGTCAATTCCGCCGCCGCCGGGTCGAACAGCACGAAATATCGCACCCCCTCAGGGGCTCGAACCCCGGCCCCCGGTTCGGCGAAGGCAAGCGCCGCGCCCCACTTTTCGAGCAGATCGGTGCGGCAGCCCTCCGGCAAAGAGAGTTGCGGTACGGATTCCGACTGAGACGCGGGGTTCGGCGCAGCTCCGGCTGTGGTAGCGTCTATTGCAATTTTACCGCCGAAGCCGGGCGTCGCCGTAGCATGGTCCAGCACATCGAGGATTCCCTCGCTGCGAACGAGGTCGCGCACGGGATCGATCCGCCGCAGCAACCGCGCCAGCGCATCGGAATCGCGCACGTCGGTCCCCGACGGCACGACGAGCAGGTATTTGTTAAACATCATCTGTCCCGCGCCCCACAACGACTGAGCGACTTTCACGGCCTGCCCCTCGTAACGGCGGTCGATCGAAACGACGGCGACGTTGTGGGCCGTACCGGCTTCGGGCATCGTCAGGTCGCGGACTTCGGGCTGCAGGGCCATGCGGATCGGAGCGAGGAAGATCCGCTCCGTCGCGCGGGCGATCCATGCGTCCTCCTGCGGCGGGATGCCGACGACCGTAGCCGGATAAACCGCATCGCGGCGGCGGGTCAGGGCCGTGACATGGAAACGCGGATAGCGGTCTTCGAGCGAATAGAAGCCCGTATGGTCGCCGAAAGGCCCCTCGGCCGCCTTCTCTTCGGCCGGATCGACATAGCCCTCGATCACGAAGTCGCAGTCGGCAGGGACATATATATCGTTGGTAACGCACTTCACCAACTTCACCGGACGACGGCGCAGGAACCCGGCCAGCAGGTATTCGTCCATGTTGTCGGGCATCGGAGCCGTCGCGGCGTAGGTATAGGCGGGATCGCCGCCCAGCGCGACCGAGACGGGCATCCGGCGGCCCAGACGCTTGTAAGCGTCGTAATGGCGCGCTCCGGTCTTGTGGACATGCCAGTGCATGCCCGTCGTACGGTCGTCGAAGACCTGCATGCGGTACATGCCGACGTTGCGCACACCCGTTTCGGGATCGACCGTATTGACCATCGGCAAGGTCACGAAGTGGCCACCGTCCGCAGGCCAGCATTTGAGGACCGGAAGCGCGGAGAGCGCCGCCTCGGCCCCGGTCAGCACGACCTGCTGGCACGCGCCCCGGCCCGACACGGTCCGGGGAAACCAGCGCACCATCTCGGCCAGCATCGGCAGGGCGCGCAGTTTGTCTGAGAGCGAATTGCGCGGCGCGGCTGCCTGCTTCAGCAGGACGTCGATACGCTCCGAAAGTTCATCGAGCGTTCCGACGCCGAGCGCCAGCGCCATGCGGCGTTCGGAGCCGAACAGATTCGTCAGCACGGGAAACGCCGTGCCGGTATTTTCGAACAGCAGCGCCTTGCCGCCGCCCGGCGTCTTGGAGATGCGGTCGGTAATCTCGGCGATCTCCTCGACGGGCGATACGGGCGCCCCGATCCGGATCAGTTCACCCTCGCGCTCCAGCCGCGCGATATATTCATTCAGACTCCGGTACATGCTCCAATGCTTTTTTTACCGATCCGTAACGCAGCAGCAGTTCGCGGGCCCGCGTCTGGTCCAGCCCCGAAGCTTCGGCCACCATGCGCGTGCCGCGGGCCACGAGTTTGTCGTTCGTGAGCTGCATATTGACCATGCGGTTGCCCTCGACGCGGCCCAGTCGGATCATCACGGCGGTCGAGAGCATGTTGAGCATCAGCTTCTGGGCCGTGCCCGCCTTCATGCGGGTCGAGCCGGTCACGAATTCGGGACCGACGACCGCTTCGAGCGCATACTCCGCTTCGACCGCCACGGGCGAGGCGGGATTGCAGGTTATGGAACCTGTAAGCAGTCCGTGTTTCCGCGCCGTGCGCAGGCCGCCGATCACATAAGGCGTCGTTCCCGATGCGGCGATGCCGATCAGCACGTCCTTCCCGGTCGGGGCGTAAGGCGCCATATCGCGCCACGCACCTTCCATGTCGTCCTCGGCATGCTCCACGGCCCGCCGCAAAGCCCCGTCGCCCCCGGCGATCAGGCCGATGACCCGGTCGAACGGCACACCGTAGGTCGGGGGCAGTTCCGAAGCGTCGGTGACGGCCAGCCGCCCGCTCGTGCCCGCACCGATATAAAACATGCGCCCGCCGCACTCCATGCGCTCGACGATGCGTTCGACCAAACGTTCCATCACCGGAATCGTCGTCCGCACGGCTTCATGCACGCGCGCGTCTTCGCGGTTGATACCCGTCAGGATGTCGTGCACCGACATCCGCTGTAAATCGTCATAGGCCGAAGCCTGTTCGGTTATTCTGTTTTCCATAATGATATTCTGTCAATCCGGCCGCCGGAGAGCGGACGATCGTCACCACCTCGCGGCCGCAGCGCGTCAGCGTTTCGCGCAGCAAATCCCCGAAAGCGGCCGCAACGCCGCCCACACACGCCACGGGCAGATGGACGGGATAACCGCTCAGGTTGCGCTCGGCGAAATCGGCGAAGCTCCTCTCGACCATGTCCCTGATATCGGGGCGGTCCAGATGCGCATGGACGAACGGCGCGAACGACGCCAGGAAACGGTTGGCGTAAGGTTCCCGGTAAACCCGGCGGATGATCTCCTCGTAAGTCAGTCCGTGCGCCGCGAGAAACTCGCCGCGCAGGGAAATATGCCCTTTGAAGATGCCGTTCACGAGGTTGCGCCCCAACGTCGCACCGCTGCCCTCGTCGCCGAGAACGTAGCCCAGCGGCGGTACGTTTTCCACGATTTCGCCGCCGCGGCACCAGCACGAATTGGAACCCGTGCCGAGGATGCAGGCCACGCCTTCGCCCCGGCCGAACAACGCCCGCGCCGCCCCCAGCAGGTCCGATTCGGCTTCGATACGCGCCGCGCCGAAATGTTCACCGAACTCCCGGACCATCTTCGCCGTCGCGTCGGGAAACGTATGTCCGCACCCTGCACCGTAAAAATAGACGGCTTCGGCCGCGCCGCAGGGCGGAAGTTCCGCAAGGGCTTCGCGTATCTGCTCCGGCGAGTGCTGCACGGCGTTGATTCCCCGCGTGCGCACCTCGCGGGTATGCACGCCGTCGGTGAGCAGCCAGGTGCATTTGGTCGATCCGCTGTCGGCAATAATTTTCATACTATACTGTTTCTTCTCAATTCATCAGAACCGCCAGCCGCATGTAAGCGAAAATCCGGCGTCCGTAAGCCACGGCGTCACATCGGTCGGCGCACCGAGTTTGACGGGCGACACCGAAAATTCGGAGGGCGCGAGCAGGATCGTCGGTGAAAATTTCAGTTCAAACCCCTTCGTCACCCGCAGAATCCACGCACATTCTACATTGAAGTAAGGCAACACCTTATCTTTATCCATATCCTTTTCGCCGTCCACATCCCGGATCATCCGGTGATATCCCGCCCCGACACCAGCTCCGAAACGCAGAAAAAGCCTGCCTTTCACCACCGGAAGCCGGTAATAGGCCATTGCATCCAGTTTGTAAATATCCTGTGCCACCGTATTGCGGTAAGGGTCAGGTCCACGGCCGCTCCAGTCGTAATCCATCAAACTTCCCAGATGCCACCGGGCCGAAAAATCCGCACCCCAATAAAAATTTCCTTTCAGTTGGCGGCTGTACTCCACCTTCACGCCGGCAGTCGCCTGGTTATGCGCCGTAATCCCCGACGCGGCCGTCACAAAGAGGTTGTTCTCTTTCGAATCGAGCCGGTACCGTTCGATACGCGCCGCTGTTTTTGCGTTCCGCGTCCGATCTGCTGCCGACAGCGGGCCTTGGGCATATGCTGCTGCGGTGACGCATACCGTCAGCAATGCCGTTCCTATTTTTCGCTTCATTCACAACTGGGTTCTTCGTCCGCAACATACGGTCAAAAACAAAAGTAAAAAAATAAATGCAGAAAAACAATTACCCACATTATGAAATCACGATTCCGCATCAAGTGCGGCATCAGCCAAAGCATCGTCCGGCATCACCGTTTCCCGACACCCTCCGGGCACCGCACACCAATCCGTTATCCGACCGTGATATTCAGCACGCACTCGTCAGCGCCCCGCAGGATCGACGCGCGGACTTCCATCCCGAATTTCCGATCCGGCCAGAGTTCGGACATCACGTAAAGCAGCTTTGCCGCGAACATTCGCACAACATCGGCGTATTCACGCACCCCGCACGGTGCAGGGCACAGGAACAGGCCTCGAAACAGAGGTTGTACTCCCGTCCCGCACACACGATTTCGCCGCGAACGCCGTCCAGTTCGTCTATTTTCACAAAAAACCGGTCCAAATCCCCCTCCGCCGCCTCGAACAGACTGCGGTAGAGTCCGAACGGTCCTCCATGCACGCAGTTTACAGCGCACGCACGGAACAGCACCTCCCGCTGCTGCGGCTGCAAATCGGCAATCCCCTGCTCGAATCCGCGAAACCAACTCTTCAAATACTCCATACTTAATATTATAATCAATCCGGCGGCCGCACACTATTCGCAGCCTCCGGGGAAGCAAAGATAAAGAAATAATCCGGGCTTGCCGCCCGGATTATCGCACAATACGTCAATACTATTTACTATGGAGCGCATCAGCGCAGGAAAAGCAGCTCGCGGTACTTGGGCAGCGGCCACATCTGGTCGTCCACGATCTCCTCCAGCTTGTCGATATGGCGGCGGATCTCGTCGAAGAAAACCGACACCGTATCGTGGTAGGCGATCGCCTTTTCGCGCATCTGCTCGATCTTGTTGGCCTTCTTGCGCGCGTCGATCATTTCGCCCGTAAGACGCTGAATCTCCGCCGTATGATACTGAATCTTCTTGATCAGCGCAATGTCGGCCGAAGCGTTCAGTCCCGGAATCTGCGACATCTTGTAGACTTTGTCCAGCAGCAGGGCTTCGTATTTCGACGCGATAGGCACGATATGGTTCATCGCCAGATCGCCCAGCACGCGGCCTTCGATCTGAATCTTCTTGGTGTAGGTCTCCCACTTCACCTCGGTGCGGGCCTCCAGCTCGACATCGGTGAAAACGCCCATCGAACCGAACATTTCGAGGGTCGCCTTGTCGAGGTAACGCTCGAAAATCAGCGGCGTCGAGGTCTCGCAGTCCAGACCGCGCTTCTTCGCCTCGGCCTTCCACTCGTCGGAATAGCCGTTGCCGTCGAAACGCACCGCCTTGCAGGCCTTGATCATCTGTTTCAGCACCTCGTAAATGGCCTTCTCCTTCTTCATGCCGGCTTCGATCTTGGCGTCCACCTTTTTGCGGAACTCCGTCAGCTCGTAGGCCATCGCCGTGTTGAGCACGATCATCGCTTCGGCGCAGTTGTCCGACGAACCCACGGCGCGGAACTCGAAGCGGTTGCCCGTAAAGGCGAACGGCGAAGTGCGGTTGCGGTCGGTGTTGTCGAGCAGCAGCGTCGGGATGTGCGAGATACCGCTCATCTTGAAGACGTTCTTGGCGTCGAAACGGATCGCGTCGTCGCCCTTGCTGGCGGCCAGTTTGTCGAGTACGGCCGAAACCTGCGTGCCGAGGAAGGTCGAGATGATGGCCGGAGGCGCTTCGTTGGCGCCCAGACGGTGGGCGTTCGTGGCGCTCATGATCGACGCCTTCAGCAGGCCGTTGAACTTGTAGACCGCGGAGATGGCATTCACGAGGAAGGTGATGAACTGCAGGTTCTCCGAAGCGGTCTTGCCCGGTCCGAACAGGTTCACGCCCGTGTCGGTGCCCAGCGACCAGTTGTTGTGCTTGCCCGAACCGTTGATGCCCTTGAAGGGCTTTTCGTGCAGCAGGACGCGGAACCGGTGACGGCGGGCGATCTTGTCCATCACGGTCATCAGCAGTTGGTTGTGGTCGTTGGCGAGGTTGGCCTCCTCGTAGACCGGAGCCAGCTCGAACTGATTGGGCGCCACCTCGTTATGACGGGTTTTGACCGGAATGCCCAGTTTCAGGCATTCGTATTCGAGGTCTTTCATGAATGCCATCACGCGGGTCGGGATCGCACCGAAATAGTGGTCCTCCAGCTGCTGGTTCTTGGCCGACTCGTGGCCCATGAGCGTACGGCCCGTGAGCATCAGGTCGGGACGCACGGCCCACAGGCTTTCGTCCACAAGGAAATACTCCTGTTCCCAGCCCAGATACGACACGACCCGCTGCACGTTCTTATCGAAGTAGCGGCACACCTCCGTCGCAGCCTTGTTCACGGCCGTGATCGAACGCAGCAGAGGCACCTTGTAATCGAGCGCCTCGCCCGTATAGGCGATGAAGACGGTCGGAATGCAGAGCGTCGTATCGACGATGAACGCCGGCGACGTCGGGTCCCACGCCGAATAGCCGCGGGCCTCGAACGTATTGCGGATGCCGCCGTTGGGGAACGACGAGGCGTCCGGCTCCTGCTGTACGAGCAGCTTGCCGGAGAACTCCTCCAGCACCGAACCGCAGCCGTCGGGATCGGCGAAGGCGTCGTGCTTCTCTGCCGTACCGCCCGTCAAGGGCTGGAACCAGTGCGTGTAGTGGTCCGCGCCGTGCTCCAGCGCCCACTGCCGCATGCCCGCCGCGATGCTGTCGGCGACCTCGCGCGTCAGGCGCGTGCCGTTTTCCATCGTATCGACCAACGCTTCGTAAGTCGCCTTGTTCAGGTACTTGCGCATGGCGGCGCGCCCGAACACCTTCTTGCCGAAATAGTCCGACGGACGTCCTTCGGGGGCATTAACCTCGACGGCGGTGTGGTTTATAGCCGCATCGACCATCTTGAATCTGAGTAATGATGACATAATCAACTGAATTGGATTAGCGTTCCGAAAAACATACGGGCAGGGGAGAAACCGAAATAATTGCTAAACTAAAACCTAACCTGAAATTCAACGGACAACTGCCTCGCGGCAGGCTCTCTCCGACCTAACTAACCGGAGGCTTCTCCCCCGCCGCCGTATGTATTGTTATCTGGTTGCAAATGTAATTATTTTTCCGTTACGTTGTTTTTACAAAAACGGCTATTTTTCGAAAAACACCGATTTTTTTTTCAACATTTTCCGAAAAACAAGGCCATTTTTCAGCAATCAGCCCGAATTTTCACGCCATTTTCCGGAAAAACACCTCAATTTTTCACCGAAATCCCAAAAATCGCAATTTTTGGTTTTTTCGCAAAACAGAAGTAATAAAGAACATATTTCAACTATTTTACCTCCGACAGAATCGACCGTTCAGCCCGCTGGCGAAAGTAAACGAAATGCACCACATTATAAAAAGAAATTATATAGTGTTATTTTATTAACAATTTCTTGTTTCAATCATTAATAATTTTGTACCTTTACAAGCAATTTTGAAACAACACTTATACTAATCTCTAAATAGTTATGGCAAATACCAAACGTGAAAAGCTGTTCACCGAATTCCCGCCGGTCCCGACCGAGAAGTGGGAGGAAGTGATTACGGCCGACCTGAAAGGTGCTGATTACGAGCGCAAACTGGTATGGAAAACGGGCGAAGGATTCAACGTCCGTCCCTACTACCGCGCCGAGAACCTCGAAGGCATCAAGTTTCTGGGCTCGCAGGCAGGCGAGTTCCCTTACGTACGGGGTACACGCGCACACAACCGCTGGCGCGTACATCAGACCGTAAGCGTCGTATGCCCCAAGGAGGCAAACGCCGAGGCGCTGAAGATCCTCAACGCAGGCGTCGATTCGCTCGGCTTCTGCATCGCGTCGGAGGCTTTCACCGCCGCCGACCTCGACACGCTGCTTGGCGAGATCTGCATTCCGGCCGTCCAGCTGACCTTCTGCGGTCAGAAAACGGCTGACGTAGCCGAACTCGTACTGGCGAAGATCGAAAAAGAGGGCATCGCCAAAGAGGATGTCCGCATCGCGTTCTGCATCGACCCGCTGGTCAAGGGCCTCTCGACCAAAGGCGACTTCTGCTCGCCCAACGGCGAGAAGTGCTTCGCCCGCATCGCAGAGCTGATCCGCAAGACCAAAGAGTACAAGCACATCCGCGTGGTGACCGTATCGGGTCAGATCTTCGGCAACTCCGGTTCGACCATCGTCGAGGAGCTGGCCTTCGTCCTTTCGGCAGGCCATGACTACCTCGTACGCCTGATGGACGCAGGACTGACGATCGAGGAAGCCGCACGCAAGCTGCGCTTCTCGTTCTCGGTAAGCTCCAACTACTTCATGGAGATCGCAAAATTCCGTGCGGCGCGCATGCTGTGGGCCAACATCGTCAAGGGCTACAATCCCGAAAAGAACTGCGCCTGCAAGATGCAGATCCACGCCGAGACGTCGAAGTGGAACCAGACCGTATACGACCCCTATGTAAACATGCTGCGCGGCACGACCGAAGCCATGTCGGCCGCAATCGGCGGCGTATATTCGCTGGAGGTTACGCCCTTCGACGCATCGTTCGAAAACCCGACCGAGTTCTCGAAGCGCATCGCCCGCAACGTCGAACTGCTGCTCAAGCACGAGTCGCACTTCGATCAGGTGGTAGACCCGGCCGGCGGTTCGTACTACATCGAGAACCTCACGCAGTCGATCGCCGCCGAGGCGTGGAAGCTCTTCCTCGAAATCGAGGAGAAGGGCGGCTACACCGAAGCCTACAAGGCAGGCTTCATCGCCGAGCGCATCAAAGCGTCGGCTGCAGCCAAGGACAAGAACATCGCAACGCGCCGCCAGATACTGCTCGGCGCCAACCAGTATCCCAACTTTACGGAGGTCGCCGGCAAGGAGATCACCGCCGAGTCCGTTACGCGCAAGCAGGCCGAGGGCAACGTGCTCGTTCCCTACCGCGGCGCCATGGCGTTCGAGGAGATGCGCCTGCATGTCGATCGCAGCGGCAAGGAGCCGAAGGCATTCATGCTGACGTGCGGCAATCTGGGCATGGCCCGCGCCCGCTCGCAGTTCTCGTGCAACTTCTTCGCATGCGCCGGCATCAAGGTGATCGACAACACCTACTTCAAGTCGATCGAGGAGGGCGTGAAAGCCGCGCTGGAGTCGAAAGCCCAGATCGTCGTGGTCTGCGCCAGCGACGACGACTATGCCGAGGCCGCTCCCAAAATCAAGGAGCTGCTCTGCGGCAAGGCGATCCTCGTGGTTGCCGGAGCGCCCGCCTGCGCACCCGAACTCGAAGCGCAGGGCATCACCAACTTCATCAACGTGAAGTCGAACGTCTTGGAAACACTTAAATTCTACCTTAAAGAGATGGGAATCTAATCATGAGAGCTAAATTTTCAGAACTGACATATGACGCAGGCCAGCAGAAGAGCTGCTGCGCCTCGAAAGGCTGCGGACAGGTCGAGCCGTGGCTGACGGCCGAACGCATTCCCGTCAAGGGCGCCTATACGGCCGAAGACCTCGAAGGCATGGAGCACCTGAACTACGCGGCAGGTATCGCCCCCTTCCTGCGCGGTCCCTACTCGACGATGTACGTGATGCGTCCGTGGACCATCCGCCAGTATGCGGGTTTCTCGACCGCCGAGGAGTCCAACGCATTCTACCGCCGCAACCTCGCCGCAGGCCAGAAGGGTCTGTCGGTGGCGTTCGACTTGGCGACGCACCGCGGTTACGACGCCGATCACCCGCGCGTGGTGGGCGACGTGGGCAAGGCCGGCGTGTCGATCTGCTCGGTCGAGGACATGAAGGTGCTTTTCAACGGCATTCCGCTCGACAAGATGTCGGTGTCTATGACCATGAACGGCGCCGTGCTGCCCGTGCTGGCCTTCTACATCGTAGCCGGACTGGAGCAGGGCTGCACACTCGACCAGCTGGCCGGTACGATCCAGAACGACATCCTCAAGGAGTTCATGGTGCGCAACACCTATATTTATCCCCCTGAGTTCTCGATGCGCATCATCGCCGACATCTTCGAGTACACCTCGAAGAACATGCCCAAGTTCAACTCGATCTCGATTTCGGGTTATCACATGCAGGAGGCGGGCGCAACGGCCGACATCGAGCTGGCCTACACGCTGGCCGACGGTCTGGAGTACCTGCGCGCAGGTATCAACGCCGGCATGTCGGTGGACGCCTTCGCACCGCGCCTGTCGTTCTTCTGGGCCATCGGCATGAACCACTTCATGGAGATCGCCAAGATGCGCGCCGCGCGTATGCTGTGGGCCAAGATCGTGAAGCAGTTCGATCCCAAGAACCCCAAATCGTTGGCCCTGCGCACCCACTCGCAGACTTCGGGCTGGTCGCTCACCGAGCAGGACCCGTTCAACAACGTGGCCCGTACGGCCATCGAAGCCATGGGCGCCGCACTGGGACACACCCAGTCGCTGCACACCAACGCCCTCGACGAGGCGATCGCCCTGCCGACCGACTTCTCGGCGCGTATTGCGCGTAACACGCAGATTTACATTCAGGAGGAGACCAACGTCTGCCGCGAGGTTGACCCGTGGGCAGGTTCGTACTACGTCGAATCGCTGACGCAGGAGATCGCCGACAAGGCTTGGGAGCGTATTCAGGAGGTCGAGAAGCTGGGCGGCATGGCCAAGGCTATCGAGACCGGCATTCCGAAGATGCGTATCGAGGAGGCAGCGGCCCGCAAGCAGGCCCGCATCGACTCCGGCACCGAGAAGATCATCGGCGTGAACGAATACCGTCTGGAAAAAGAGGCTCCGATCGACATCCTCGCAGTGGACAACACCGCCGTACGCGAGAGCCAGATCAAGCGTCTGAAGGAGTTGCGCGCCAACCGCGACGAAGCCGCCGTGAAGAAGGCGCTGGCCGCGATCACCGAGTGCGTGAAGACCAAGCAGGGCAACCTGCTGGAGCTGGCCGTCGAGGCCGCCAAGGTCCGCGCTTCGCTGGGCGAGATCTCCGATGCCTGCGAAGTCGTCGTAGGCCGCTACAAAGCAGTTATCCGTTCCATCTCAGGTGTATACAGTTCAGAAGTGAAAAACGACAAACAGTTCGAGCGCGCCAAGGAGTTGTGCGCCGAGTTCGCCAAGAAAGAGGGCCGTCAGCCGCGCGTCATGATCGCCAAGCTCGGTCAGGACGGCCACGACCGCGGTGCCAAGGTAGTTGCCACGGGTTACGCCGACATCGGCTTCGACGTCGATATGGGCCCGCTGTTCCAGACTCCCGAAGAGGCCGCCAAGCAGGCCGTCGAGAACGACGTGCATGTAGTGGGCGTCTCGTCGCTGGCCGCAGGCCACCTGACCCTCGTGCCGCAGATCATCGCAGAGCTGAAGAAGCTCGGCCGCGAAGACATCATCGTCATCGTCGGCGGCGTGATCCCCGCACAGGACTACGACCAGCTGTATAAGGACGGCGCCGCCGCCATCTTCGGCCCCGGTACGCCGATCGCCACCGCAGCTATCAAGATACTCGAAATTCTGCTCGCCGACTAAAGCGACTGAAAGCAATAGCGATACCCTCCGGTTTCCCGGAGGGTATTTTTTATCCGTTCGGGGAAAAGAGCGGAAAGGCGGACTATGACGAAATTCCCTGCTTTCGCAAAAACCGACCGATTTACACGAAGCGCACCTCCGAAAACAAAAGGAGCTGTCTAACAAGTCCGATTTTTAGAATTTCACCCCCGTCAGATAAAACTCTGGCAGGGGTGATTTCCAATTTCGGGGACTTGTCAGACAGCCCCTCTGCTTAAATCCGGTGCGAACGGCCTACATGCACGCTTCGAGTATCCGGCGCGCCGCGGCGCCGTCTACATTCTGCGCTTCGCCGTACTTGACGCCGGAGGCATTGAAGCGGCGTTCGATCTCCGCGATCGTCGTTTCGCCGATCCCCTCCTCCGAAAGCCGGGTCGAAAGCCCCAGCGAACGGAAGAATTTTTCGGTGGCTTCGAGCGTACGGTCGATGCGCTCCTCTTCCGAACCGTCGGCAATGCCCCAGATCCGTTCGCCGTATTGGAGCAGTTTTCCGCGCTTCTGCTCCCGGAGCACGCGCAGGGTGCCATTGATGACAATCGCCAGCGTCGCACCGTGTGTCAGTCCGTGCAGGGCCGTCAGCTCGTGACCGATCATATGCGTCGCCCAGTCCTGCGTCACGCCCATGCGGATCATGTCGTTCAGCGCCAGCGTCGCCCCCAGCATATACTCCGACATCACGGCATAATCATGCTGGTTCTCCCGGATTTTCGGAGCGATTTCGATCACCGTATGCAGGATGCCCTCGGCCCAGCGGTCCATCAGACGCGACTGGCCGGGCGTGGTCATATACTGTTCCAGCACATGTACGAAGGTATCGGAGAGCCCGCAGGCGATCTGCCGCTGCGGCAGCGAGTAGAGGGTTTCGGGATCGAGAATCGAGAAGACCGGATAATCGCCGTAAAAGGCGTACTTCTCCTTGGTTTCCTGACGCGAAATGACCGAACCCGAATTCATCTCCGAACCCGTGGCCGACATCGTGAGGACGGTGCCCAGCGGAACGGTTTTATCCGCCTGTCCCTTGAGCACGATATCCCACGGATCGCCGTCGTAGAGCAGGCCCGCAGCGATGAGTTTCGTACCGTCGATGACCGATCCGCCGCCCACGGCCAGCAGGAAGTCGGAACCGTTCTCACGGCCCAAAGCCACGGCCTCGCGGACCGTCTCGACGGAGGGATTGGGTTCGATGCCCCAGAACTCGACCCAGTCGCGCCCTTCGAGCGCCTTCAAGACCTGATCGTAAACCCCGTTGCGGCGCACGCTGCCGCCGCCGAAGGTAATCATGATCTTCTTGTCGGCAGGGATCAGTTTGCCGAGTCTGGCGATCTGTCCTTTGCCGAAAACCAGTTTCGTAGGATTGTGATAAATGAAATTATTCATAACGGTATGCGATAAGTTTCAATACGACTCCTAAATATACGCAAAAATAACAAAAAGAACGCCGGAATACTCCGGCGTTCTTTTATGTCTCGAAAATCGGGTTTAGAAATATTTTCCGCGCAGGTCCTGAATCTTGGCCATCTGCTGGATAGCCTGCACCGAGAACTGCTGGGCCATGCTCTCGGCCATAGCCTGCGCACGCACCTTCTCGCCTTCGGCAGTCTGCTTGTCCGAGGTCTGGATGTCATCCACCTCGAAGACATATACGCCGCTCAGACCTTTGACCGGAGCCGAGAGAACGCCTTTCTCGGTCGTAGACGAGATAGCGCCGATCAGACGGGGCTCGAAACCGGGACCGTTCACATAGAAAGCCCCGAAGGTCACGTTGTCGAAGTCTGCGACTTCGGTTCCGAGACTCTTGGCCTGCTCGTCGAGCGTAGAGCCGGAGAGCTCCTTCACGATATAGTCGTACTTCTTGTCGCGGAGTACCTGAGCACGGATCTGTGCCGAAACCTTTTCGAGGGGAGCGAATTCGTTGTCGTCGATCTCGGTCAGCATGGCGATCACATAATCCTTGCCTACCGGGAAGATTTCGGAAACATCGCCCACCTCGGCGCCGTAAGCCCAGCGGGCGACGTCGCGCGAATCCTCAAGACCGCGGATCGTACGCTCGCCCTGCGCCAGCGACGCGATGCGCGGCGTAACGGCGGCAGCCGAAGCGGCGTCGTTGAACGCTTCGACCGAACCTTTGGCGTTCACAGAGAAGGTGCCGGCCTGATTGTGGATGTCGCGGCGGGTAGCGGCCGAAGCCTCGACCGGATAGGTGATCGAAGCGACCTGAACGTGCTTCGACGGTTTGTCGGCACGGTAAACCTGCATCAGCTGAATGGCGTCGCCGGAAGCGATCTTCACGATATCGCCGGTTTTCGCATTGGCAAGCGCTGCAGCGAATTCGCCCGAAAAGGCCGAGAACGGCATGACGCCCACCTCGCCGCCGTTGGCGGCGGTAGCGTCATAAACCGAATACTGCGCAGCGACCTGAGCGAAATCGGCACCGCCCTTGAGCACGGTCAGCAGACTGTCGGCCAGCGCCTCCTGCGTATAGGGAAGTACGATGTGGCGGATGCCCATCGAGTCGGGAACGATCTTGGTATCCAGCGCGCGGGCCATCGTCCACTCGTTGTTCTTCAGTACGGGACCGTAGGTGGCGCCGTCGAGCAGGGCCTTGGCCTCCTCTTCCGAAAGCTGCTTCGCCGAGACGTAGTTGTCGGCGATTTTGCCATTGCGGTTGGCGCGGACAAACGACTTCAGCTCTTCGGTGGCGGCGAACTGCGCGCCGACCTCGGCGACGCTCTTTTCGAGCGCCAGCATGTCGTCGTCGGTCGGAGAAACCTCGAACACGACATACGAAAGCGCACGCGACGGCGTCTGCTTGAACATGTTCTTGTGGCTGTTGTAATACGCCTTGATGTCGCTCGACTTGAGCTGAATCAGCGAATCGGGAACGGCCGAGTATTTCTTACCGGCCCACTTGCCGGCATAGGTGTTGTTGGCGGAGTTCACACCGTTGGCCACTTCGAGCGAATTGACATACACACCGCCCTTGATCAGGCCGAGGAACTTGGCGACCTCGCGCTCCATGCGGGCCTGCTCGTTGAGCTGCGCCCAAGCCTGCTGCGCCTGCGCGTTGGCTTCGGCCTCGGAGAGGAACTGGTGAACGGCGGCGACGTTGTACTCACCCGTGCGGGGATCCGCGAAGGCATTGTAGAAAGCCTGCGAAGGATGCTGGCCGCTGACCATCGACATACGTTCAGGCTCGGTAACGCGAAGGCCCATCTTGTCGAATCCGGGAGTCAGCACGTATTTGCCGATCAGGGCCTGCCATGCAGCGTTGGCAAGCATCGCCGACTGCTGTTCGTTGCTCTCCTGAGCACCGCTCTGCGCCTTGACCTGCTCATACTGGTTGTAATACTCCGAATAGTTGATCTTTTCACCGTCGATAACACCGACCCGGGGGTCGTTGCCTGAGAAGCCCATTTCGGTCTTCAGGGAGAGAATGAAAGCCAAGAGGGCGCCTGCGATGACAATCGACAGCACGATGCCGAACTTGGTGCGTAAAGTGTTTAAACTTGCCATATAAATTGTAAATTATTCGTATTGTTTCGAATTAGCAGTCAAAGGTAGTAAATTTATTCGGAAAAGGCCCTTATTATGCCATAAAAATTCTCACAACTTCCGGACCCGCGCCAAGTCGATCCGCGAACGCGTCGTACGCAGGATTCGCACCTGCAGACCGCCGACGAAAACGGTCTCGCCGGCCGTGGGAATCCCCTCGTAATTGAAGATGATGAAACCCGCCAGCGTATCGTATTCGCGGCTCTCCTCGATACCCAGACCGTATTTCTCATTGAGGTATTTCACTTCGAGACGGCACGAGAGGACATACTCGTCGGGACCGACCTGCTTTTCGGTCAGGTCGGGCACGTCGTGCTCGTCCTCGATCTCGCCGAAAATCTGTTCCAGCACGTCTTCGAGCGAAATGACGCCCGCCGTGCCGCCGAACTCGTCGATCACCACGGCGATGTTGGTGCGGTGCTTGATAAAGTTCTGCAGCACCAGTTGCAGCGGCATGGTCTCAGGGACGAAATTAACCTGCATCATCACGTCGGAAATACCGGCCGGACGGGTGAACAGACTCTTCGAGTTGATATAGCCGATGATGTTGTCGATGCTCTTGCGCCAGACGAAGATACGCGAATACTTGGAATCGACGAAACGCGCCGTGAGCTGTTCGATGGTCGTATCGTCAATGTCCACGGCCTCGACGTCCACGCGCGGCACCATGCAGTCGCGCACCCGCAGGTCGGCGAAATCCAACGCGTTCTGGAACAGCTTCAGCTCGTTGTCGGGTTCGGGACGCGGCTCGGAACTGTTGGTGTCGAGCAGCGACGCGAGGTCCTCGCGGTCGAAACTGTGCGTCGTCGTCCGCTCTTCGACGCGGCGGCCCGTCAGACGCAGGATACCGTGCGAAATGAGCGTCGTCAGCCGCGCGATCGGATAGAGCAGCAAATAGAAGAAATAGATTACCGGCGCCAGCGCGCGGTAATAGAAGTTCGGATTGTTGCGGAAGACCGACTTGGGCAGGAATTCCGCGAAAAAGATGATGATGACGGTCGAAACGGCGGTTTCGATCGCCACGGAACCGTTCCGGGCGATGCTCTCCCACCCCAGCGCGTAGAAAATACCGCGCAGCAGCAGCGACATGTAGAGCGAGTAGATGACCAGCGCGATATTGTTGCCCACCAGAATCGTGGTGATATACTGTCCGGGGTGGCGGGAGAATATATCCGCTATGCGGTCGAACATGCGGCTCTGCTTGCGGTCGATCTCCAGTTTCAGGCGGTTCTTGCTCGTAAAAGCGATCTCCATACCCGAAAAGAATGCCGACAGCAACAGCATCAGGACAATCAGTATGACCGAAGTAAGCATCTCTTATTGGGTTGATTGTATCTCGTCATCGTCCAGTTTCAGATCCACCGGCTTCATCTGCTGCTGTTCCGTTCTGGGCCGGGCTTCGGCAGGCTCCCCTGCGGACGCCGGTCTGCCGGGCGCATCCCTGCGAACGGGCCGCCGGACCGGAACCGGAGCGACGGCGGGCTTGACAGCGGGTTCGGGCATAGGCTCGCCGGCGGATGCAACGGCGGTTTTGCCGGACTGCTGCGCAGGGACAGGTCCCGACGCCCCTGTCCGGCCTCCGGCAGTCGAATCGGGAACGACCTCGACCTCCTGTTCGGTGGGTTTGACCTCGACCTCCATGCGGCCTTTCATACGGCGGAAACGCCAGTCCTTGAACTCCTCGTCGGATTCGAAACCTTCGCCGATAAAGACGTCGCGTCCGTCGTTCTGCACGATTTTCGAATCGACGTTCGAATAGATCTTCTTGGTCTGCTGATTCCAGAACAACTGCTGCGTGTAGAGGTTCTTGCCATCCGATTTGACGACCACGACATTGCCTTTGGCCTCCCACAATTTGCGGTTCTCGTAGTAGATGGCGTAATTGGCCGTCAGCACGGCATCGACCGTGGAGAGCGAATCGTCCTTGTAAGTGGTGATCTTGACTCCCTTGCGGAACTCGCGGTAAGGTTCGCGGGCCAGCGAATAGCCCTCGACCAGCGGAGTTACGAAATGGTAGGAACGGCGGCCGTTCTGCGATTCGACGATCGACAGATTTTCACTGTATTCGGTTCTCATCGTCTCTTCGGAAGCCGCAGCATCCTCCGCCTCGTCGCGTTCGCAAGAGAATAGCAAGATAGCACTCCCCATAACGGAGAGTGCTACCATGGCGTATCTTGCGATGAGCCTGTTCATTTATTAACGGGGACGTACGGAAGTCACGACACCGGCGGCCGTACCACAGGTCACGGTATAGCGGGAACCAGCCTGCAGCTCGTTGAAGAAGCACTCCTCCGAGGTCGGGAAACGGCTGCGGAACGCATTCAACGACGTTTTAGCAGACTCGATGTATTCCGAATCGGCAGGCAGCAGTTCGATGGCTTTCGACATCGTGTCGTAAGCGGCCCAGAAGGTAGCCTGACCGGCAAAACCGCCGCAGTTGGCAGCCGAAATGGCATAGCACTGAGCCAGCACGTAATAGGGCACGCCGTCCTCAGGATTCAGGTCGCGGGCCTGACGCGCAGCGGAAGCGGCTCCGGGGATATCGTTTGCGACCAAGTCGATCAGCGCGATGCGCACCAGCAGCAGCTGACGCTCCGCAGGATCCTGCTCGACGGCAAGCGCCTCGTTGAGGTATTTGATCGCCTTGGCGTAGTCGCCCTTGCTCTGGAAAGCCTGCGCAAGGAACATGGCGGTCTCCGAAGAGGGTTTCACGGCATAGTATTTCTCTGCGAGCGTGAAATAGAAGTCGCCGTCGCACTTGGCGCGCGACATCAGCGCCACGGCCTGCGCCAGCAGCGCCTCGTCGTCGGGAGCCGCTTCGAGCTTGCCGCGGAAGAGCTTTTCGAGATTCTCGCAGCTTGCCGCACCGCTCAGACCGAACGCGGCGTCGAACTGTGCCTTGTACTCGTTGGCATTGGGATTCTTCTCGAAGAACGGCGTCAGGCGGTCGTACTCGGCGATGATCTCGTCGGGCAGCACCTCGTCGGTGTTCTTGTAGTCGTCGCAGAGGTTGCTGAAATAAGCCACGACGGTTTCGGGATCGGTATTGTCGCCGCCGGCCTCGATTGCGGCACGGAACGCTTCACGGATACCCTTGCGGTCGTTGGGCTTGTAGCGCAGGAACTCGCGCGCCTTCTGATCGAGAATGAAAGCGGTACCCTGCTTGGGATGATCTCCGAAATACTTGGCGCGCAGGTCGTACATGAGCATCAGCGAGTCGATATACGTATTCTTCTCGGCGACGCTCTTGGCACGGTTGATCTTGTTCTTGTAGATCACGGCGCCGCGCTGGTAGAACGAGACCGAAGCGGTCGGAACGCTGTTGATGAGTTCATTCAGATAATGAGCAGCGGCATTGTAGTCGCGGTTGTCGCACGACTCCTTGAGGAAGTTGCTGTTCAGAATGTTCTTTTCGCGTTGTTCGGGCGTGTCTCCCCACTTCTCGTACTGCGGAGCGCTGAAGTCCTGAGCCAGAGCCGTCGCCCCTACGAATACAAGAGCAGCGGAAAGCAGAATTTTAACGTTTTTCATCGGTCAGAGATTAATTTTTGTATTTAATTTTATATGTTTTAGTGTCCGTCGGATGTACCGAAATCCAATGCAATTTACTGCCGGTTCTCCAAAAGTGCAAATTTTCGGGTCAAAAACTAATCGTATTTAGGCCGCAGGAACCAGTACTCGCCGTTCTCGCTGCCGGCAAAGAGCGTGAAGCCGATCGAGAATTTGAAATACTGCTGCCGCACCAGTCCGAGGCGTTCGGCCAAGTTGTAACCGCGGCGGCCGTATTCGACGCCGACGTCTATGGACGAGATGGCGAGGAACTTCACGGGCACGCCGATACCCAGCGTCACGGCATACTGTCCCAGTTTGTCGCCGTTGTAGGTCTGGTTGTGGGTTCCGTAACGGAATCCGGCCCTGTAGGACCAGCGTTTCAGGAAATTACGCACATCGTAGCGGTTGGGGGTGTACTCCACGCCGGCCTTGATCGTATGCGTATCGGCATATGCCACCGCAAAGGCGCTCCGGTCCGGTCCGCTGACGCCGGTGGATTCGGTCTGCCTGTTGCGGCCGCCCCAGTCCTGATAGACGTAATCCACCCCCATCGTCCACTTGGAGGTCTGGTAGAAGACACCTGCCGAAAGCTGACGGGGCAATACGAGTGCCAAATGCGTCGTATCGCCCTTTACGGTGGAGTTGTAGAGGTCACCCACATAGATATTTTTCGTCACCGTGGGATTGAGGTCGCCGCCGAAATCATAGGCGGCGCCCAGCGTCAGGGCGCGTTTCTGATTCAAGATGGCATTCCACTGCACGCCGATCTGCCCCTTGATGCTCGAAATGCTGTAGTTGTCGGTACCTACCGTCGAAGAGTAGGAGCCGTCGCCCGTGATCGGGGTCGGGGTCATCACGAACGAGCGGTCGATATCGCCCCAGTAATACTGCGCGGCGATACCCAGCGAGAAGTTCTTGAAAAGCTCCCAGCCGACGCCGAGTTTGACCTCCGTCACGTCGCCCTCGCCCTGATAGATGTACTGCGCGCGGCCGACGTTGCCCCATACGGGATCGGACGGATCGTAGTCATGGGTGTATTTTGTGCGGTAGCCTACCGAACTGTAAGGCGTGAGGCTGAAGCCCAGACCGAGCTTCTTGGCCAGCGGCAGCTGAAATGCGATGTCGTGGAAGTTGAAGGTGTTGTAGGCCGTGCTTTTCGACATGCCGTCGACCTTCTGGGAGTTGTAGTAATTCTGGCCCTCCAGCCCGAAGTTGAAGAGGAAACTCTTCTGCGGCGCGGCGCTGAAAGCCGCCGGATTGAGCAGATTGACCACGCCCGAACTGCGCATGGCCACACCTACACCGCCCATCGAACGCATCGGCAGGGTACCGGGCGTGTTCTGTTCGCCGATGCCGTACATCGTGTAGGGAGAGAATGCGTTAATACTGCTTGTCTGAGCCGCAGCGGCGCAGGGAATCATCACGGCTGCAATGACAACCAGTTTAATTAAGGTGTTCTTCACTTGCATTGTACTCTAAAATTCTATTCAATCCGCAAAAAACCAGATTACAATTTGCAAATATCGTATTTTTAATTCGTTTAACAAAGAAATTCGCGTCTCCTCCGGTAAAAATTACGCATAAATCGTCTATTTGGCTGCGCATGCGGGCCGCATAGCCTTCGATTTCGAACGCGATTCCGTTCATCACGCCCAGCTCGATGGCCTGCCGGGTGGTAAGCCCCGCAAGCTCTTCGCTTTCGGTCGCGGCGCAGAGCGGCAGTTTGGCCGTATAGTCGTGCAGCGCCCTGAAACGGGTCTTCATGCCCGGCGATATGCACCCGCCGCGGAACGTTGCGTCGGCCGTTACCAGATCGATGGTCACCGCCGTACCGAAATCGACGATCAGCACGTTGCGGCCCGGATAAAGCACCGTGGCGCCGACCGCCGCGGCCAGCCGGTCGCGGCCCAGCGTTTCGGGCGTCAGGTAGGCGTTGCCGATGGGTACGGGCGTCTGCGAAGAGAACTCCAGCAGATACTCCACGCGCGGCCGGAGCAGATCGGCCACTTCGCCCACTTCGCCGCGCGTCGAAGCCACGACGGCCCGGCGCACGGGCCATACCGCGAACAGCTCTTCGAGCATCGACGGATGCAGCCGCTCCACGCAGCGCTGAAAAACGATCTCCCCCCGGTCGAAAACAGCGAGTTTCACGAGGGTGTTTCCGATATCTACTACTAAATTCAAAGCTGCTGCAACGTTTTATATGCGTCTTCAATGTCTTTGACATTCCTAACGGTCATCGCCAGACGATTATTGTGCTGTTTCAACACAAATCTGCCGGGATTCTGCGTGACCTTGCGGAGCAGGTCCATGAAAGTGTCGCTCTTGTAGTAGGGCGAGTCCTGCTCGCCGACGAAATGCACGATCATCAGCCCGTTCTTGACCTTCACGCGCTCCATGCCCAGCCGGATCGCCTCCCAGCGCAGGCGCACCACGTTGAGCAGCTCTTCGGTTTCACGCGGCAGAGGGCCGAAACGGTCCACCAGACGCTCTCCGAAGGCCAGCAGCGCCTCCTCGTTCTTGGTCGAATCCAGCTCCCGGTAGAGCTTCAGGCGCTCGGCCTGCTGCGCCACATAGGAGTCGGGAAGACCGGCTTCGACCTCGATTTCGATATGCGCGTCGTCGATATAGCGCAGCTGCTCGACCACCTCCTGTTCCGAATCGTTCAGGCCCGCGACGTGCAGTCCCTCGGCGCGCAGTTCTGCGATCGCTTCGTTCATGATCTTCTGATAGGTCTCGAAACCGATATCGGCGATGAATCCGCTCTGCTCGGCTCCCAGCAGATTGCCCGCGCCGCGGATGTCGAGGTCCTGCATGGCGATATTGAAGCCCGATCCCAGATCGGAGAACTCCTCGATGGCCCGCAGGCGGCGGCGCGCATCGGACGACAGCAGTTCGTCGGGCGGCGAAAGCAGGTAGCAGTAGGCTTTCTGATTGCTGCGGCCCACACGTCCGCGCAGCTGGTGCAGGTCGCTCAGGCCGAAGTTCTGGGCGTTGTTCACGATGATCGTATTGGCGTTGGGAATGTCGATGCCGTTCTCGACGATGGTCGTGGCGACCAGCACGTCGAATTCCCCGTAGATAAAGTCCATGATCAGCCGCTCCAGCTTCTCGGCAGGCATCTTGCCGTGTCCCACGCCCACGCGGGCCTTGGGGCAGATGCGGGTGATAAGCCCCTGCATGGTCATCAGGTCCTCGACGCGGTTGTGGACGAAGTAGACCTGTCCGCCGCGCGCGAGTTCCGTTTCAACGGCGTCGCGGATGATCTCCTCCGAGAAGACGTGCGATTCGGTGACAATCGGCTGCCGGTTGGGCGGCGGCGTCGAGATGACCGAAAGGTCGCGCGAACCCATGAGCGAGAATTGCAGCGTTCGCGGAATCGGCGTCGCCGTGAGAGTCAGCGTATCGACATTGACCGCCAGCTGCGTCAGCTTCTCCTTGGCCGCTACTCCGAATTTCTGCTCCTCGTCGATAATCAGCAGCCCCAGATCGCGGAATACGATCTGTTTGCCCAGAATCTTGTGCGTGCCGATCAGGATGTCGATACGGCCCGCTTCGAGGTCGGCGCGGATCTGCGACACCTCTTTGGCCGTTTTCGTGCGGTTGAGATACTCGACCCGCACGGGGAAGTTGCGCAGACGCTCCGAAAACGAACGGTAGTGCTGCAGGGCGAGAATCGTCGTCGGCACCAGCACGGCGACCTGCTTGCCGTCCACGGCCGCCTTGAACGCTGCGCGGATCGCCACCTCGGTCTTGCCGAAGCCCACGTCGCCGCAGACCAGCCGGTCCATAGGCTGGTCGGACTCCATGTCCTTCTTGACGGCCGCCACGGTCGTCTGCTGGTCGGGCGTGTCCTCCCACTGGAACGACGCCTCCAGCTCGTGCTGCAGATAGCTGTCGGGCGTAAATGCGAATCCCTTGCTGGCCTTGCGTTTGGCATAGAGGGCGATCAGCTCGCGCGAAATATCCTTGACGGCCTTCTTGGTGGCGTTCTTGAGCTTCTGCCATGCGCCGTTGCCCAGCTTGTAGACCTTCGGCGGCTCGCCGTCGCCCGACTTGTAGCGCGAAATGCGATGGAGCGAATGGACGTTCACGAACAGCACGTCTCCATCCTTGTAGACCAGTTTGATCGCCTCGTGCGCCTTGCCGTTTTCGTTGATCTTCACAAGCCCGTCGAAGCGGCCCACGCCGTGGTCGATATGCACCACATAGTCGCCCGGCCGCAACTGGTTCAGCTCGGCGACGGTCATCTGTTCGTCGCGCCTGATCTCGCCGTTGATGCGGTAACGCTGGTAGCGGTCGAAAATCTGATGGTCGGTATAGAGGCACAACTTCAGGTCGTTGTCCACGAAACCCTCGTGCAGCGTCACCGAAAGGGGCCGCACGACGGCCTGCCCGCGTCCGATCTGGTGAAAGATGTTTTCGAGACGCTCGACCTGCACCTTGTTTTCCGAGAGGATATAGGTCGTGTAGCCGCGCAGCGAATTGCGGATCATGTCGTCGGCCAGCATCTCGAAATTCTTGTTGAACTTGGGCTGGGGAGCCGTATCGAACTCTACGGCCGCCGTGGCGGGACGCTCCGGCAGGTTGTCGCGCAGGGCGAGCATCCGACAGTTCGCCAAATCGCCGAGCAGTGCGTTGCGGCTGGTCATCAGGCGGTCGATCTCCTCAGGACGTTCCATGTCGGCAAGCGTCTTGCGGCGGATATCGTTCACCCGACGCAGCACGTAATCGGCGTCGTAGAACCAATAGGCCGCAGCATCGCCCGCAAACTGCACGAACGACACCTTCGCCGCCCCATCGCCGGCATTGAGGTTGGGAATGATCTCCACCCGGTCGAGTTTGTCGGCCGAGAGCTGGCTCGAAATGTTGAAACGGCGGATCGAGTCCACCTCGTCGCCGAAAAAGTCGATACGGTAGGGTTTGCTTTCCGAGAAGGAGAAGACGTCCACGATACCGCCGCGCACCGAATACTGGCCCGGCTCATAGACGAAATCGACGCGGGTGAAGTTCGCATCGACGAGCGCGTCCTCCAGCACGGCGATCGAGATACTGTCGCCGACTTTCACGGCGATCGTGTCCCGCCGGAGGGTTTCGGCGTCGGCGACCCGCTCGGCCAGCGCTTCGGGATAGGTGCAGACGATCAGATACCCTTTCGTGAAGCCCTTCACGGCGTTCATCGCCGCCGTGCGCTGCACCACGCCCTGCGCATCTTCGGCGCCGTAGGCCACCGAACGCTTGTAGGAGGAGGGGAAGAAATAGACCTGCTTCTCGTCCAGCAGATTATAGAAGTCGTTCATCAGGTAGGCCGCAGCGTCGCGGTCCTCGGCGACGAAGACGTGTACGCCCCCGGTTTTCGCCGCAGCGGCAGCGGCATAGAACGAAAGAGCGCCGCCGACCAGCTCTTTCAGATGGACGGTTGCGCGCTCTTTCTTATATTCGCGGCACAGGCGGGGCAGGGCTTTCGACCCGGCGGCGAACTGCGCCAGCTGCTCGCGGGCAGTCATACGGTTACTTGTTTATCAGGTCGTTGTCCTTGCGGTCGTGGTAATGGACCTCGACGATACCGAGACTCTGGTCGGCGACGACATGCAGCCGCACCTTGTATTTCCACTGCCAGCGGCGGCGCAGCGACCAAAGGCCCTGCTTGAGGAAGGAGGCCACATAGGGGCTTACGACCAGCTTGATATATTTGTGACCGCGGTCATGCGTAAGGAACGAAATCTGGTTCTCGATCTTCTTGTCCAGCAGCACCGTCGGTTCGATCTTGCCCGATCCGTTGCAGGTCGGGCAGACGTCCGAAACCTCCTCCACGGCCACGGGACGCACCCGCTGGCGGGTGATCTGCATCAAGCCGAACTTGGTGAGCGGCAGGACCGTGTGCTTGGCCTTGTCGGTAGCCATCAGCTTCACCATTTCGTCGTAGAGCGCCTGCCGGTTCTGCGCCTTGCGCAGGTCGATGAAGTCAATGATGACGATGCCGCCCAAGTCGCGCAGACGCAGCTGGCGGGCGATTTCGGCCGCAGCGGCCAGATTGACGTCCATCGCCGTCTGCTCCTGATTGTCCTCTGCCTTGGTGCGGTTGCCCGAATTGACGTCGATGACGTTCATGGCCTCCGTATGCTCGATAATGAGGTAGGCGCCGCGGCGCAGCGAGACATATTTGGCGAAGAGCGACTTGATCTGCTTCGAGATGTCGAAGTTGTCGAAAATGGGCACGTTGCCGCGGTAGAGTTTGACGATCTTCTCCTTTTCGGGTTCGATCTGCCTGATATAACCGCGGATGTCGTTGTACATCGCCTCGTCGTCCACGGCGATCTGCGAGAACGAACCGTTCAGCGAGTCGCGGATGATCGTATTGGCGCGGTTCATCTCGCTCATCAGCTGGGCGGGAGCCGTGTTTTTCTTGATCGCCGCGCAGGTCTTGCGCCAGCGGTCGATCTGGGTCTGAATGTCGTGTTCGATATCCTCGTCCTTGGCCTCCATGGCCGCAGTGCGGATGATGACGCCGAAATTCTTGGGCAGCACGGCGGCGGCGATCCGCTTCAGGCGTTTCTTCTCGTCCACCGAACGGATCTTCTGCGACAGGAAGACCTTCGACGAGAAGGGCACCAGCACGACGTTGCGTCCGGCCAGCGAAATATCGGCCGTCAGACGGGGCCCCTTGGTCGAGATGGCCTCCTTGGCGATCTGCACCATGATGTTTTGGCCGACCTGCAGGTAGTCGCCGATCTTGCCCGACTTCTCCACGGGCGGTTCGAGCTTCATGCTCTCGACGCGCAGGCCCCGTTTGCCGGGCTGCTGCGAAGCGACGAGCTTCTGCAACGAAAGAAACTGACCGCCCAGATCGAGATAATGGATAAAGGCGTCCTTTTCGTGTCCTATATTGACGAATGCCGCATTGAGACCCGGCATGATCTTACGTACTTTTCCGAGGTAGATATCCCCGACGGCGAACCCGGTCTGACACTGCTCCTTGTTGAGTTCGACAAGGACCTTGTCCTCGCACAACGCGATGGAAATTTCGGTCGGGTTGACGTTTACAATTAATTCTCTGTTCATCTATATCGTGTGTCGCGCTCCGGAGACGAAGACACGGAATACTGAAATCGGTTAGGCCGCTTTTTGGTCTGAAGTGGCGGCGAACTCCAAAGGATAAAAACCGTGCGGACCCGTCGTCCGGCACGCGGTCCGGGCGCGGAAAGGCCCCGGACTATTTTTTGCGGTTATCGTGGAGTCCGCCCCGAAACGCCCTCGGAAGAGGATCGGGAAAGGTTAGGACTCCCGGAAACGGCGGCTCCGCACCGAGTCCCATGCCCCGGAAGCAGGATGCCGTCACGAAAAACCGCTGAAAAATAGGTAAAGCTAAAAGAACTTGGGGTTCCTTTAGCTTTATCTATCGTTTAGCACTAAAGTGCTACCCTACTTTTTCTTGTGACGGTTCTTACGCAAACGTTTTTTGCGTTTGTGGGTAGCCATCTTGTGTCGCTTATGCTTCTTTCCGTTTGGCATAGTCCTTGATTTTTTGAGGTTCTTATTTATTTAAATTATTTCACCTTCGCCGCAAAGCTCTTGGCGGGCTTGAAAGCGGGAATGTTGTGTTCGGGAATGGTGATGGTCGTATTCTTCGAGATGTTGCGGGCAACCTTTTTGGCGCGCTTCTTTACGATGAAACTGCCGAAACCACGGAGATACACGTTGTTCTTGTTGGTCAGCGACGTCTTGATGCTATCCATGAAAGCCTCAACGATTGCCTGTACCTGCACCTTTTCAACTCCGGTGCTCTTAGCGATTTCGCTTACGATATCTGCCTTTGTCATTTCTATATAGTATTAAATTATTAAGTTCGTGTGAAGACATTCGGACTGCAAATATACGCTTTATTTACATTTTAGCCAACAAACCGCAGTTTTTTTTCATTATTTTTCCCGCAGTCCTCTACCTGCCACTGGAACAGTACGATAACAAATATCGGGCAAAACTCGCCCGAAAATTAAAATATTATGTGTCAGGCAATTATTCCCCGTCGGACTCCGTCGGACGGACGACACGGCAATCAATTATGGATCAGCAACATAGTCTCTAAGCGCCCAAAAGCGCCCCGACCTTTTGGGAACAAAAATATACCCAAAACGCCATCCGGAATTCCGGCGTGCAGGGGCGGAAATCCCGCCCTGCACGCCGGCACCGAAGCGGTTATATTCCGCGCCGGAAAATACGGGACTCAATAAACGCCCGGTTTTTGCGTTTGATAATAAAATAACTAATTTTGCAAACTAAATTCCGCTAACGGTATGGTCAAAATACTCTGGGTGGACGACGAGGTCGAACTGCTGAAGCCCCACGTCCTGTTCCTCAAACAGAAGGGCTACGAAGTAGACACCTGCAACAACGGCTACGACGCGATCGACATGGCTTCCGAAGGGGCCTACGACCTGATAATCCTCGACGAAATGATGCCCGGCATGACGGGACTCGAAACGCTCCCCAAGATCAAGGAGGTGCGCCCCACCACGCCCGTCATCATGGTGACCAAGAGCGAGGAGGAGAACATCATGGACAAGGCCGTCGGCTCGAAGATCGCCGACTACCTCATCAAGCCCGTGAACCCCAATCAGGTGCTGCTCTCGATCAAGAAGAACGTCCACCAGCAGCAGCTCGTCACCGAGCAGACCACGGCCGACTACCGTTCGGAATTCGGACGCATCTCCTCGTCGCTGCAGATGGCCGAGACCTTCGGCGACTGGTGTTCGCTGTACCGCAAGCTGGCCAACTGGGAGGTCGATCTTTCGGAATCCACCGACCAGAGCATCAAGGAGGTGCTGACCTACCAGAAAACCGAGGCCAATCAGGAGTTCTGCAAGTTCGTGCGCCGCAACTACTACAACTGGATCAACAGGCGTTCGGAAGACACTCCCGTGATGTCGCACACGCTGATGCGCACCAACATCTTCCCGGTGGCGGACGAGAATCCGAAGACCACGCTGTTGCTGATCGACAACTTCCGCTACGACCAGTGGCGGTCGATCTCCTCGCTGCTGAGAGGCTATTACGACGTGGCGCAGGACGATTTCTACTGCGCCATCCTGCCCACGGCCACCCAATACGCCCGCAACGCCATATTCGCGGGCCTGATGCCGCTGGCCATCGACAAGCTGATGCCCAACAAATGGCTCAACGACAACGAGGAGGGCGGAAAGAACCAGTACGAGGAGGAGTTCCTCAAACGGCTGATGGCCCAGAACGGCAAGAACTGGAAATTCTCGTTCGACAAGCTCGTGCGCCCGGAACAGGGCCGCAAACTGGTGGACAATATACAAAAGGTGTACGACGCCGACTTCTCGGTCATCGTCTACAATTTCCTCGACATTCTCTCGCACGCGCGCACCGAAACCGACATCATCCGCGAACTCACCGAGGACGACGCGGCGTTCCGCTCGCTGACGCGCTCATGGTTCGAACATTCGGACCTCTACACCATCCTCAAACTCCTCTCGGAACGGGGACACACGGTGGTCATCACCTCCGACCACGGCACCATCCGCGTGGACAATCCGGTGAAGGTGACCGGCGACCGCGAGACTTCGGCCAACCTGCGCTACAAAACGGGCCGCAACTTGGCCTACAACTCCCGCGACGTCTACGAAGTGCTCAAGCCCGAAGACGTGCAGCTTCCGTCGAGCAACCTCACGTCGAGCTACATCTTCGCCTACAATTCGGATTTTCTGGTTTACAACAACGACGCGAACCGCCATATCCGCTACTACCGCAATACATTCCAGCACGGCGGCATCTCGATGGAAGAGATGATCGTGCCCTACATCGTCTTAAAACCCAAACAATAGATGAAAACCATCCATATCACCTCGCAGGACGACCTGCCGGACGTCGCCGAAGCGGTCATCGAAGCCCTCGGCCGCCGCACGGTAGTCGCCTTCCGCGGAGAAATGGGCGCCGGAAAAACGACGCTGATCCGCGAAATCGCCGCGCAGCTGGGCGCGACGGACACCGTAACCAGCCCCACGTTCGCCATCGTCAACCAGTACAAGGGCAAGGGCGGCCGCCGCATCCACCATTTCGACTTCTACCGCATCAACGACGTCCGCGAAGCTTACGACTTCGGCTACGAAGAGTATTTCTATTCGGGCGACCTCTGTCTGGTCGAATGGCCCGAAAAGATCGAGCAGCTGCTGCCCGACAACGCGATGACGGTACGCATCACCGTGGACAGCGACACGGCCCGCACGTTCGAGATCGACTGACACTCCGAGCCTGCACATACGCCCGGCAACACGCCCCGCTACACCGGGCAGGTTGCCGGGCGGTTCACGTTCCGCCCCCGGCGGCGGACAATTTGCCCGTCCCGCGAAAAATCACTACTTTTGCAGGCGGCAGGCTCCGGAAGGGATAAACTCCGGCCGGCCCTGCGCTGAAATCCGATTCACCCATTAAATACAACCATGCAGGAATATATCTCCAAACAGCAACAGATTTTGCGTCCCGCCGAACAGATTTACGCCGTCATCAGCCGTTTCGACAACCTGACGCCCGCCGTGGCAGACAAGGTCGAGGAGTGGCAGGCGACCGAAGACACCTGCTCGTTCAAAGCCAAAGGCTTCACCGTAAAGCTCCGCATGGAGGAGCGCGAAGCGCCCCGGCACGTCAAGATCGTCGCCGACGGCGGCGGAGTGCCGATGGACTTCGCATTCTGGATCCAGCTCCACAAGGTCTCGGACACCGACACCCGCATGCGGCTGGTGCTGCACATCGAGCTGAATATGATGATGAAAATGATGATCGGCGGCAAACTCCAAGGCGGACTGGATCAGATCGCCGAAGGCATCGCCAAGGCGATGAACGCCGCACCGCAATATTAACGCAGAGGCGGCACGGAATGCGGGACCGCATGCGATACGGCCCCCTGCCCACCGCCCCGCATCCGACCGGCCGTTCCGGTCGGACGCCAGAACAACCGACACGCGACCATGAAACCTACTGCATACCTGACAACCTTTTTGGGGCTTCCCGGAGCATCCGGCGAAAAACGGGCCGCGTGTAATTTCGACCTGACAAGCCGTTATTTCTACAACGTCTCTTCGGAAGAGAGCTCTTTTCAGACCATCGACGCCGAGACCACGGCCGACCTCGACCTCAACGCCGTATTCGAGCGTATCGACCGCACCTCCTCCAAGCCGGGACAGCAATACCTGTACGCCCGGCTGAGGACCCTGCGCGGCACGGAAGAGGTACGGGAGTTCGGCCGCAGGACGGATCATTTCGCCGGGAACGCCGGACATGCCGAACAATGCGCGAAACACCTTTCGCGGCTCTCGGACGACGACGCCTACGACCTGCAAAACCTGATTTTCGACAAGCCGGAGCAGGTGCGCCGCATCGCTCTCGTCTACCTGCTCTCGGCCGCAGCCGTGGTGTCGCTGCTGCTGAGCTTTCTCTATCCGCTGCTGCTGTTGCTGTTTCTTGCCGTCTTCGCAGCGAACATGTATATCCATTACAGCAACAAGCTCAACATTTCGATCTATGCTTCGGCCGTGAAACAGTTGTCGCTGGCGCTGCGGACCGCCCGGCATCTCGCTGCCGAAGAGGTTCCCGGCACGGAGGAGGCCCTGAAGGTCATCCGTCAGGTCTCCGAGGTCGAACGGCGCAGCCGCGTGGTCGGCACGCAGGGCGACAGCGCCAACGAGCTGGCCGCGGCCGTATGGCTGGTGCTCGAACTGCTGAAGACGGCCTTCAACGTCGAGGTGATTCTCTTCCACCGCTTCATCGGCAGCATCATAGCGCGCCGCGACGCCATCCACGGACTGTTCCGGTTCATCGGAGAGACCGACGCCGCGATTTCGGCGGCACGCCTGCGCGGCGAAACGCCGACCTGCCGCCCGGAATTCACCGACGGGAAATACCTGCGGGCCGAGGAGGTCGTACATCCGCTCATCGGAGACTGCGTCCCCAATACACTGGAGCTGGACGGCACGGGATTGCTGCTTACCGGTTCCAACATGTCGGGCAAGACCACGTTCATCCGCACGCTGGTGCTCAACGCCCTGCTGGCCGAGACGCTCGACATCTGCTTCGCCGAGGCCTACACGGCCCCGTACATGAAGATTTACAGCTCGATCCGCATCTCGGACGACATCGCCGAAGGGACGAGCTATTACCTGCAGGAGGTGCTGACCGTCAAACGGTTCATCGACGCATCGCAGGAGCCGGCGCCGTGTCTGTTCGCCCTCGACGAACTTTTCAAGGGCACGAACACGACCGAACGCATCGCCGCCGGAAAAGCCGTACTGGCGCATCTCAACCGGGGACCGCATCTCGTGCTGGTATCGACGCACGACGTCGAGCTGGCGGACCTGCTCCGCAAAGACGGCTACGAGCTGCACCACTTCCGCGAGGAGGTGATCGACGGGAAGCTGGTCTTCGACTACCGACTGCACACGGGTCCCCTCACCACCCGCAACGCCATCCGGATTCTGGAAATGTACGACTATCCGCGCGACCTGATCGCGGAAGCGTACGAGGTGCAGGAGAAACTGACGGAGAAATCGAACTGACGACACGAAAACGCGACTCCGGCTGGAGCCGTCCGTGCGGCACAATTATCCCTGCACCGGTTTGCGCTGCATGAAGCGGCGTTTGAGCCACCCGCGCACCGGTTCGTCGTACAGACGCAGGCACAACCACGCCAGCAGGATGCTGCCGCCGTAAACCAGCGCGCCGTACCCCAGTGCTTCGGGCCATGCGGGACGGGTATCGATCACCCACGCAGTATAAATATAGACGAACGGATAGTGCGTGATATACAGCGGATAGGAGATGTCGCCCAAGAAACCGCAGACCTTTTTCGACACCCGGTCCGTGACTTTGCCGCCCGCGCCGGCCGCTACGACCAGCGGGAAGAGGACGATGATGCACACGGCGTCGTAGAGACCGTTCAGCCACAAGCGGTCCGTCCCCAGATGCGGCACGGCCAGCACGGCGACGACGCAGAGACTGCAAAGCCAGAAAGCGCCGCGCAGACGGATCAGCTTTCCGACGCGCGACAGCAGCAGTCCGGCGATAAACGGATAGGCCAGCCGCGTGAAACCTACGCCGAGCTGTTCGCCGTCGAGCGCCCAGCCGCCGATCATATCGCCCTGCGTCACGGCAAGACGCACCGTAAAGCATGCCGCGACAACGGCGAGCGCCCCCAGCAACAGTTTCGAAAGCCGCCGCAGGACAAGGGCATAGCAGATATTGGCGATATACTCGAAGAAAAGCGACCATGCGGGGCCGTCCAGCGGATAGGTCTCACTCCAGCCGCGAATGTCCATCGACGGCGGCACGGGAATCATCAGACACCCCAGCAGCAGGATCAGAAGCATGCGTCCGACCGGAACGCCGGCGATCATTTCGTAAGGTCCTCCGGCGCCGAAGTAGAACGCCGCGGCGCCGATCAGCATACCCATCACCACCATCGGATGCAGGCGGATCAGACGGCGCTTGAAGAAATCGCGGTAGGTCATGCGTCCCCAGCGGTCGTCGTAGGCATAGCCGATGACGAAGCCCGAAAGGACAAAGAAGAAATCGACGGCCAGATAGCCGTGGTTGATGATCTGGTCGGCATGGCTCGCGGCATGCGCCTCGAAAAGATGAAAAGCCACGACGACCAGCGACGCGACGCCGCGCAGACCGTCGAGGATCGCATAATGGGGCTTCGAGTCGGGATAGGCGGAAGCGGAAGTTGAAAGCATATGGATCAGCGTTTTTTATCGTCGGACAAGCAGGCTTCGAGCCGTTCGAGCACGGTGCGCACCGTAGGGAAACTCCCGGCGGCATGGGCCATCGCTTCGGCCGGAGCGCACCAGACGACCGTCTCGATCCCCTCTTCGGTCTGCGGTACGAGGCCGCCGCAGGCCGCCGCGCGCAGTTCGTACCAATGGGTGCGTTTCAGCTCCCAGCGTTCGGTCTTCGGGAAATAATAGGCGTGCCACGTCCGGCACAGCGGCCGCACCGGTTCGGCGCACACGCCCGTCTCCTCGGCGATTTCGCGCGCGGCGCACGCTTCGATGCGCTCGCCGCATTCGAGATGTCCCTTGGGCAGGTCCCAGCGGCCGTTGCGGCGCATCATCAGCCACTCGCCGCGGTCGTTCACCACCACGCCGCCCGCCGCTTCGATCTGCGTAAAATCAGCCGCAAAAGAGCGGAACGCCGCGTCGGGATCGGCAGAAACGACTGCGACGCAGTTGTGCGATTCGAGAATTTTCGTTACCTTCGCTCGTGATAGGTCCGCCGGATCCGCGGGCACGACGGCATAGCATTCGCCGCCGGGCGCGTCCGAAGTGAAAATCACGGATTTATCTGCAAAATATACGGTATGGTTCATGCCGATCGGATTTGAATGCAAAAATACGAATAAATAGAAGAAACCCGACCGAAAATGAAAAAATTACTCCTTTTTATGGCTATTGCAGCTACGGGACTGAGCGCATGCGACGACAAGCGGCCGCAGCCCCTTACCATCGACAATGCCCTGACGGCCGATGAGATCGCCGCAGGCATTCTCACCCCTGAGGTGATGTGGAAAATGAGCCGTGCAGGCTCCTCGTCGCTCTCGCCCGACGGGCGTACGCTCCTCTATGCGCAGACCGACTACAACATGGCCGAAAACCGCGGCGTGACGACCATCTGGGTCGAAGACCTTGCGACCAAGGCCGTGACGCGCCTGACCGACACCGCGTCGAACAACGCCGATCCCAAGTGGAGCGCCGACGGGGAAAAGATCTACTTCCTCTCGGACCGCAGCGGCTCGATGCAGGTATGGGAAATGACACCCGCAGGCGGCAACGCCAGACAGCTCTCGGCGTTCGACAAGGACGTCGAAGGCTTCGGCATCAGCCCCCGCGGCGACAAGGCATGGTACGTACAGCGCGTCGAGGTCTGCGACCGCAAGTCGTCGGACGTCTACAAGGACATGGACAAATCGAAGGCCCGCATCTACGACGACCTGATGGCCCGCCACTGGAATTACTGGGACGAGGGTTCCTACCTGCATATCTTCGTCGGCGACTTCGGAGCCGAGGGGCTGAAACCCGGCGTGGACATCATCGGCAAGGACGCCGCGTGGGACGCTCCGCTGGCGCCCTACTTCGACATGGCCGAAATCGCGTGGAACAACGCCGGAACGATGCTGGCGTACACCTGCAAGCCGCTGACCGGCACCGAGTACGCCGTTTCGACCGATTCGGACATCTTCGTCTACGTCCTCGAAAACGGCGTGACGCAGAACATCTGCAAACCCGTAAACGTCAATACCGGCGAGCCGATCGCGGACATGGCCACGATGGCGGGTTACGACAAATACCCCGTCTGGTCGCCCGACGACCGGCAGATCGCGTTCCTCTCGCAGCGCCGTGCCGGCAACGAGTCGGACAAGGCGCGCCTGTTCCTCTACGACTGCCAGACGGCCCAAATGCAGGACCTGACCGAGGATTTCGACTACAACGCCATGAACGTCGTATGGAGCGGCAGCGACATGCTCTACTTCATCGCCCCGATCGAAGCCACGCACCAGATATGCCGCATCGCGCCTTCGGTCGGCGAAGTCGAAGTGGTGACCCGCGGCGACCACGACATCAACGCCTTCTCGATGGCGGGCGACAGGATCGCCGCCGAAATGTGTACGATCTCGATGGCCACGGAGTTCTTCGACGTGAATCCCGCCGACGGCACGCTGACGCAGATTTCGGCCATCAACAAACCCGTCTACGACAATATCAGAATGGGCGAGGTGCAGAAACGCTGGGTCAGGACCACCGACGGCAAACAGATGCTGACGTGGGTGATCCTGCCGCCCGACTTCGATCCCGCCAAGAAATACCCCACGCTGCTCTACTGTCAGGGCGGTCCGCAGAGCGTCGTTTCGCAGTTCTGGAGCTACCGCTGGAATTTCCAGCTGATGGCGGCGCAGGGTTACGTCGTCGTTGCGCCCAATCGCCGCGGCCTGCCCTCGTTCGGACAGGAGTGGCTCGACCAGATTTCGGGCGACTATTCGGGCCAGAACATCCGCGACTACCTCTCGGCCATCGACGACGTGGCGAAGGAGCCTTGGGCCGACGAAAACCGCATGGGATGCGTCGGCGCATCGTACGGCGGATATTCGGTCTATTTCCTCGCCGGATGCCACGAGAAACGGTTCAAAGCCTTCATCTCGCACTGCGGCATCTTCAACTTCGAGTCGATGTACGGCCAAACCGAGGAGCTGTTCTTCATCAACAACGATTACGGAGGTCCCTACTGGGATCGGTCGAACGAAGTCGCACAGCGCTCCTACGCCAATTCGCCGCACAAATTCGTCGGAAAATGGGACACGCCGATGCTGATCTTCACGGGCGAATACGACTTCCGCATCCCCTACACGCAGTCGCTCGAAGCATTCACCGCCGCCCGCGTCCGCGGAATCCCGGCCCGTCTGGTGGAGTTCGAAAACGAAGCCCATCAGGTGTTCAAACCCCAGAACTCGCTCGTATGGAACCGCGAGTTCTTCGGCTGGCTGAACAAATACGTAAAATAACCGTCCGAAAGGCTCGATATGAAGGCCGTCCGAATCGTCGGGCGGCCTTTATCGTTCGCCAATCACACCTTTTCGCTCTTTCTTAAACCATTTCAGCCCGTCCGCCGTCCGCCAAATCTACCGGTTCATTGGAAGAATCCGCCGGTTCGTTGAATTTATTTTCATCTCAGTCAGGACCTTCCTACATTTGCTTCCGACGCAATTAACAGATTTTGACTATGAAGAATGTAACCACCCACCGGGCGGGGAAGCTGTGCTATGTCACACCCCTGCTCGAACAGATCGACGTGCAGCCCGAAAAGGGATTTGCCAACTCCTTCCCCGGCGGCGGCGTAGAGCCGACCGGCGCAAGCTACGACGATTTCTATTTGGATAACGAATAAAAAACGGCGCAGCTATGAAAAACTTCCATAAAGCTCTGTCAATCCTCGCTGCGGCCGCACTGTTTGCGGGCTGCAGCAGTTACGACGAGACGAACGATCCGGCGCGCGCCGGCAATACGTCCGTAAAGCTCCTTGCCGATGTCGCCGACGACGCCGAAACCCGTGCCGGCATCTCCGTCGGGGAAAGCACATTTACCGGCTATTGGGAAGAGAACGACGCCATGGGGATTCTTTTCACCGCCCCCGGCTCAACTCCCGAACTTCGGCCGTTCACCTACAACAACAACGACTTCGCATTCGAAGGAGAGCTGCCGACGCAGAGCGGTGCGTGGCAATACATGGCTTTCTATCCCCATGCGACCGTAAACGGCACCAAAGCCAGCATTCCGTTCGGCAACCTGCGCACCCAAAGCGGCAACGCTTTCAACTGCGCATCCGACGCACTGGTGGCCCCGTGCCTGAACTTCGCCAATGCCGAACCGGGCAAAACCGACGAAGGCGATCCGGTCCGATTCACCCTCAACCGCCTGACCTCGATTCTCAATCTGGAGGTAAAAGGCGGAGACAATGCCGACAAGGTCCGCTACCTGCTGCTGACTTCGGAAAACGAAACCCAAACGCTCTCGGCCGCGAGCATCGACTTCGACATTTCAGACATGGGCTCCGGACTCGCATTCAGCCAAACCGCTCCGTCGAACGTCATCGCGCTGGGCTTCGAGCAGGGCACGGCTCCCGACGCCAACGACATCAACGCCTTCTTCAACATCATGCCGGGGAGCTACGACAAACTGACTGTAGACGTGATTACGGCAACCCGGATCGGTACGGTCGCCATCGAACGCGGGGCAGACAAACCGTTTGCCGCAGGCAAGCTCTACAAGCGCGCCGAAACGCCCGTCTTCGCTCCGCTCGAAGCTCCGTCGTTCGACTGGCCGGGACATGAGATCGACCAAGCGCATGAGATCACCGTGGACGACAACAACCAGCTCACCTACTCCGCCGCCATCAACATCCATGTACCGGGAGGCATTGCCGGTCTGGAAGTCGATGTTTCGTCGCCCGTACTGAGCATGCTGGGCATTTCGAAACTCGACCTGTTCAACGATTCCGACGTCATCGAGGGAATCTCCTTCGCAGATCTCGGACTCAGCTGCCAGACCGAAATACAATATAAAAAAGAGTGCGTTTTCGACATCACGTCACTCGTGCCGATAATCCTCCTGCTGGGTCCCGACCCCGGCAGCGAACACGTCTTCGACGTCAAGGTGACCGATCTCGCGGGGCAGGTGACCGAGCAACCGCTGACCTTCACGACCCCGGCGCTCGTGCGGGTAGATCAAACGGACCTTTGGAAAAACACCGCCTCGCTGACGATCAGCAATCAGTTCGCCGACGCCGGCAGCGTCGTGCTGGAATACCGCATAAAGGGCGAAAGCGCATGGAACGCCGCCAGCGTCTCCGGGCCGAACGACGACGGCAGCCGCACGGCCCTGATCAGTCCGACATGGACCGCCGGCACCAACGAAGCGGGACTGACGATCCATAGCGTCGATCCCAAGACAGGCATCTTCGCCCGCAAGAGCTACGAATACCGACTGCTCGCCGACGGCGCAACAGTCGCTTCGGGCGAATTCACGCCCAAAAACAACCTCGGCGACGTCATTCCCAATGCAGGCATGGAGAGCTGGAGCACGAAATCGATGAAAAAGATGTTCTCAGGCTCTGCCAACGCACCCTATCCGAACGCCTATATGACCAGTTCGGGAACCGACAAATTATGCACTCAGGCAACATATCCCGGCATGGTCGGTGATTATTGCGCGCAACTCGCCGCGAAGTATGCAGGCATCGCATTCGCTGCGGGCAACCTCTACACCGGAGATTTCGTGATGGACGGCACAGTCGGTTACGCACAATTCGGACAGCCGTACACCTATTCGGCACGTCCCGCCGCCCTCAAACTGAAATACGCCGCCGAGATAGGCGAAATCAACCGGGTCAAGAACGATCCGCCCGTAAGCACCGGCATCGACAAAGGACGCATCTTCGTCTGTATCGTCGAATGGAGCGACCGCCATGCGGTGCAATCGGGCACCACGGTGGACAAGACGACGTTCTGGGACCCCGAAACCGTATCGAGCCTGAACGAAGGCAAAATCATCGGCTACGGTCCCGCCTACATCACGGAGTCTCACACCGGCAGCATGAAGGATCTGGCGCTTCCGATCGTCTATTACGAAAAGACGGACACACCTCCGACGGGCAACTACACGCTGGTCATCTCGACCGCGACCAGCTATCTGGGCGACTACCTGACCGGATGCGACGCGAACAAACTCTGGGTAGACGATTTCGAGTGGGTATACTGATCTCCCGATAACAAACCCGAAGGCCCCGCGGCCTTCACCCCCGACCTCCCTGCGCCTGCAGGGAGGTTTTTTGTTGATTTCCACCGCCTTGCAATATTGCCGCAATCGATTCCGGTTCCACAAGGCAAACATGCCTTTTCGTGATGAAACACTGCCCGTTCATTGAATTTATTTTCAGATGATCCGCTTTCCGCCTATTTTTGTTAGGTCACTTTAAACTATTGCATACCATTTTAAACTATTGCATACCATGGAAATTGTATCAACCACGAAAGGGGGGGGGCAATACTCCGCCCCGATGATCGAGACGATTGAGGTCGCCGCGGAAAAAGGATTTGCCACGTCCGGAGACGTCCCTTCCTCCGACGGAATCAGCCCCCTGAGCTGCTACGACGATTTTTATTTGGGCGAAAACGAATAAAAAACCGGCAGCCATGAAAAAACAAGTCTCTCTTTTAACGCTGACCGCAGCGCTTCTCCTCGGCGCGTGCAGCACCTACGAGGAAGTTCCCGCAACATCCGGCGACGGAGCAACTGCCGTCGGTTTTCTCGCCGATATCGCTCCCCGCGAACAAAGCCGCGCCGACATCAACGTCGATTTCGGCACCGGTCTTACCGGCACATGGAACGGCGAAGACAAACTCGGCGTCCTCGCCAACGACTTCTCGAAGCTCCTGCAATTTACGTACACCACAGACAGCAAGGCTTTTACAGGCTCGCTCTTCGGCTCCGCAGGCACTTGGGCGTACCGCGCCTTCTACCCTCACAACGGAAACGCCACCGTTTCCGGCACGACCGTAACGGTTCCTTTCAGCGCCCTGCGCACCCAGAACGGAAACAAATACAACAGCGAATTCGACATCATGGCCGCCGACGCCATCACCCACAACAACGCCAAGCCGGGCAAAACGCCGGAAGGGAATGCCGTAAAGTTCAATCTTCACCGCATCACCTCGATCCTCGCGCTCAAACTGCAAGGCGGCGCTGCGTCGGAGAAAATAGCCTCCGTCATGCTGACGTCGAAAAAACCGATCGCCTCCGAAAAGCTGACCTTCACCGTTCCCTCGGACCCGAACGCCACATACGATCCGTCGGCTATCACCCCGAAGCTGGTCGTCGAAGGCACCTCCGCAATGGGCTCTCCCATCTCGATCAACTCGGAGCACATCACCGTCACCTACGCCGACGGCACGGCTCCTTCGGCCGATTACAGCGAGACCTTTTTCAACGTGCTCCCTGATGACAGCTACGGCGACCTGACCTTCTCGGCCTGCACCGACAAAGGCAACGCAGCAAGCTTCACGATCACCCGAACGACACCCGTCGTCGCCAACTGGGTCTACACGGTGGAGCGGACCGCATCATTCACCAAAGCCGCAGCCCCGACCGTCAAGTGGATCGGCCACGAAGACCTTACGACACCCACCGAACTGCTCGAAAGCGGCAACAGCGCCAATATCCGGGTCAGCGCACCGGGCGGCATCAAGTCGATGCAGGTGGATATCACCTCGTCGGTACTGACAACTCCTATGGAGGGAAGCGAACAAAATTTGCTGGAGGCGGTAAAACTCGCCCCTTCGATGGAACTGACCAATCCCGCCAATAATGACATGGCAGCCGCTTTAGCCGGATTCGGTTTTCCGACTCCGGCACAACTGCTCAACCAGCAGCATGTGTATTTCCAGATCGGCGGTCTGATAGACATGCTCGCCATGGTCTGCGCCGAGGTGACCGAAACGACGAACTCCGATTTCAAGTTCACCGTCACGGACAATGCCGGACAAAAAACAGTCATCACGCTGAAATACGTAAAAACAGTCGCCCCCGCCATTACTTACAACAACGACGCAGACCTTTGGGCCAATACAGCATCGTTTACGCTTTCAAATATTCCGGCCGATGCGACATCCGTTTCCGTGCAATATAAGAAATCGACCGCTTCGGATACGAAATGGCAGACCGCCGAAATTACCGGAAACAATACAAAAGCGGAAATAAAACCCGACTGGGGCACGCAATTTACGGCGGCGGACTGGACTACCCCCAACAGCGTACAACCGTTTTGGCGCATTACGGAAGGAACCGGCGTTTTTGCAAATAATACGTACGATTACAAATTGACCGTAGACGGAACGGAATACAAAGGGCAGTTTAAGACAGGCAACGGCGATGTAATTCCCGACGGGAATATGGAAAATACAAATCTTCCATGTTTCACACAAAATGGAAGTGAATCTTCCACATTTTGGGGTAGCGGTAATAATGACCAAACTCCGTCCTTGTGTACACAAATCACAACCGAGGGTAATAAATATGCAGTATTACAGTCAAAAAAAGCAGTCATTGTATTGGCAGCAGGCAACCTGTTTACCGGAACTTTTAAATATACGAGCGCAAGATTAGGAGGGACAGGAGCTGTCAATTTCGGACAAAAATATACATATACAGCCCGTCCTTCCGCACTTCAAGTAAAGTATCGCGCAAAAATCAATGCAGTTGATATGAATGTATTGAATGGTCCGTTAGCAAAAAAGGAACAGGACAAAGCACGCATTTTTGTCGCAATCATTAATTGGACATCACAGCATACTGTTTCATCTACCTATTCTCTGGAAGGATCAAACAATGGTTGCGTTGGTGGCTGGGATCCGGAAACAACAACAAATCCCGGCGAAGGCAAGATTATCGGTTATGGCTCTCTATGGCTCACTGAATCAGCAGAAACCGATTGGCAAAATGCTGATATACAAATTCAATGGTACGATAAGGCGATAAAACCTACAGAGGGAAATTACTCTCTAATAATTTCATGTGCAGCAAATGCATATGGCGATTATATGAATGGCTGCACAAGTAACTTCCTCCATATCGACGATATTCAATGGGTATACTAATCCCCCGATAACAAACCCGAAGGCCCCGCGGCCTTCACCCCCGACCTCCCTGCGATTGCAGGGAGGTTCTTTTATTAGGCACCGCCCGCACCGCGAAAGAAGGGCGCGCAAGCCATTTCCCGGCTGCGGAAAGACATCCGAAGAGAGGAGAATCCGGTCCGTCGGAGTGCGGCGCGTCGAGTGTTCGTGATGAAAAATGCGCTGTTCGTTGAATTTATTTTACAAATCCGCGGCACATGCCTATTTTTGCATATTGTCAACAAAAGACTGCATCCATGCGAACAAAAACCCGGACATCCCGCTCCAAACAGACGCTTCGGGACGTTTCGTATAAAGGCGCCCCGACCGGGACAGTCAAAGCGGCAGATACGGCTGCCGAACCGGCAGCGCCGTCCGCAAACGGCACGACCGACAACACTCACCATTGAACGACCGGAATACCATGAAAAGACAACTCATATACTTAATGGCATCGGCGGCCCTGCTGGCGGCCGGATGCTCCACGGAAAACAAGGCTGAAGGCACGGAATACGGCACGCTGAAGGTCAGCTGCACCGCCGACGGTTCGATCGACGCCGCATCGGACGACACTTCCCGGATGCCGGCCGCGCCCTCCGTCCCCCAAGCCGGCGATTTCACGCTTACAGTCACCGGAGAATCGGGGACGCAAAAATGGGATACGCTCACGGAATTCGAGCAGAGCGACGCCGTGTTCCGAATGGGAACCTACACCGTCTCCGTCGCACACGGCGACCCCGATGCGGAGGGAATCGACAAACCCTATTATGCCGCGGAGAAGCGCGTCGAGGTGCTGCCCCGCCGCGCTGCAACGGTGGAGATGACCGCTACGATCGCCAACTCGCAGACGGTGGTCCGCGCCACGGAACAGTTCCTCAACTATTTCCACGACGCGCAGTTTACCGTAACGACGGCATCGGGCAACCAGTTCGACTTCACGCCCGGCAGCACGCCCGCCGACGAGCCGGTATTCGTCAAAAGCGCCACGACGCTCAAGGTAACCGGCACGGCACGCCGCCAGAGCCAGACCGGAACCGACGAGGGGCCTAAGGTCACCTTCTCCGAGCAAACGCTCGAAGCCACTTCGCCGCGCACCTGCCACGTTCTCACCTTCGACGCCAAGGATGCGGGCAGCGTCACGCTGACCGTCACGCTCAGCGACGACTACACCGAAACCCGGCCGATCGACTGCGAGGTCAACGAGGGCGCTATCGACGATACCAAATAAGGAATAAAAACAGCAAAAGATATGAAGACATTTACCAGACTTTTTACGATGTTGGCGGTTGCAGCGTTCGTTGCGGCAGGCTGTGTGAACGAAGAGCCTCCCTACAAGGAGGAACCCAAACCGACGCCGGGCGACGCGACGGGCTTCCTGTCGGTAAGCGGCCTTTCGATGCGGGTGGTCTATGACGAGACGGACGTTCGTCCCGACGACACTTCGGACCAAACACAAAGCCCGCAGGCCGTATCCGGCACCCGTGCCGAGCAACCCGACGTGGACGGTTTCATCGTAGAAATTCTCGACGCCGACAACGCGCAGGTATTCAAAAAAACCTATGCCGAACTCAAACAGCAGCTCGCCGAGCCGATGGAACTTCCGGTGGGCGCCTACCGCATGGAGGTGCGCTCGAAGGAGAGCACTCCGGACGTAGCGTGGGAGCACCCGGTTTACGGCGCGACGAGCAGCTTCACGATTTCAAAGGCGCAGACGACCCAGCTCGAAGAGGTGGTCTGCACATTGCAGAATATCAAGGTCACGGTGGATTATTCGTCCGAACTGGCCGGCATGCTGGCCGACACCAGCAAGGCGACCATATCGCTGGGCCAGACCAGTCAGGAGTTTCTCAAAACCGAAACGCGCGCGGCCTACTTCAAATCGCTGGACATCGAGAATACGCTGGTTTTCAACTTCGACGGCGTTTTCGCCGGCACCGACATCCCCGCGCAGTTCAGCAAGCAGATCACGGGAGTCAAGGCCGGCCAGTGGCGTAAGATTTCGGTCGTAATCAACTACGCCGACAAAGGAACGCTTCTGTTTCAGGTAACGGTGGACAACAACATCATTCAGGACAACTCTTTCGTCGTAGACGGCACCGACAACCTGCTGGAAGAGCTTCTCGAAGACCCCAGCGCACCGGCTCTCGCATGGCCCGGACATGACATGTCCAAGCCTTTTACGCTGACGGACGCCATGTTCGACGACAACGGCAACTGCATCGAACCGTTCGTCTTCGACCTCGCATCGCCCAACGGCATCGAGTCGCTGCGCGTCAATATCGCTTCGACCAGCAGTCAGTTCATGGCTTCGATGGCGGCGATCCAGCTTCCCGAAACGTTCGACCTCTGCGCGCTCGACGCGTCGTCGCCGGCAGGCATCATACTCAAAGGATTCGGCTACCCTGTAGGCGGCGAACTCAAGGGCCAGCAGGCCAAGAGCTTCAACATCGCAGGGCAGATCAAGGCGCTCTACGAATTCGACGGCACGCACACCTTCTCGTTCGACATGACCGACGCCAAAGGCGTCTCGACCGCCGCCGCGCTGACGCTCGTCGTGGACAAAAGCGCGGGTCAGGAGGGTCCTGCAATCGTCTGGAGAGGCTATGATATCGACCAGCAGTACGAAGTGCAGAAAGACATGGTCATCGACATCGACGTGACTGCAACTGCAGGCATCAAGTCGTTCTGGGTTACGATCGACTCCGAGGCACTGAAAGATCTGCTTCCGGTCATCAACATGCCGGAGAAGTTCGACATCTGCGACATTCCGGCCGATCTGGCCGCGATTCTCCACGACGAATTCGGATTCCCGATCAACGAGCAGGTGAAGAACCAGACCGCCGTAATGTTCTCGATCACCAAATTCGTCGAGATACTGCTGGAGATTCCGGGCGAGCATAACTTCGTCCTCGACGTGACGGACAACAACAACGTATTGACGCACAAGACCGTCAAACTCATCGTTAAAGCCGCCGAATAATGAAAAGACACATCACATATATCGCCATGCTGCTCACGGCACTCACCGGCGCGTCATGCTCGCAGGACGAAACTCCTGCCGGCGACGGGCGCACGGGCGTGATGGCGATGACGATTTCGACCTCGCGGGCGGAAGACAACGGCGAATACGATCCGCTGCAATACCAGAAAGTGTATATCTATAACAGCGAGGGCGGGCTGCTCCGCAAATACGCCGCGAAAGACGACATTCCCGAACGGCTGGAGCTGCTCTCCGGCACTTACCGCGTAGCGGTCGAGGCGGGCGAACAGGTCCCCGCGGATTTTTCGAAACGCTTCTACAAAGGCGAGGAGACATTCACCGTCAAGCCCGGAGAAACGACCCATGCGGAGGTAGTTTGCAAGATCGCGAACACCGTCGTCGAAGTCAAATTCGACGCTTCGATCGTCGAGAATCTCGATCCGGGCTACTTCGTATGGATAGCCGGCACGGACAAATTCGACGAGGCGGAAGCCGAGTCGGGTGCGGTTCCTGCGCTCAAATTCACGGACGAAGGCACGGGCTATTACACCCTGCCCGCAGGTACGACTTCGCTGGCATGGATGTTCCGCGGCACGCATACGTCGGGCAAGGAGGTCGAGATGGAAAACACGCTGACCGAGGTCAAGGCCGGCGGCAAATACGTCTTCACCTTCCGCTACTCCCCCGACCTGCCGGGTTATATCGACGCCCTGCTGATCCGCGTCGATACCGAGACGGAAGACAAGGACGACGAGATTATTTTCAGTCCCGATCCGGCCCTTCTCACCGAGGGATTCGACAACGACGAGGTGCAGAAATACACGTCCGGCGAGAAGAAATACCGGATCATGGCCTTCGCAGAGCTGAAAAAATTCACGGTCTCGGTCGGCGACGACAGCTACGACCTGCTCACCGGCACGCACGAAGGCATTTCATTCACACCTACCGATAAATACAACACCGAACTGACGTTGTCCGACGCCTTCTTCGCAGGACTAGCGGGCGGCGACCACGCCGTGACGATCCATGTGGAAGACGCCAACGGCGGCAGCAACGAAATTTCGACGACCTACCGTCTGCAGGGACTGGTTCCGGTTACGGAAAAAAGCTACGACCTCTGGGCCAATACCGTAACGCTGCAGGTCGTGGATTTCACCCGGTCGGCAAACGTAACGTTCGGTCTGTGCGGCAGCGACGGCCAATGGAAATACCTGACCGGCACGTCGCAGGGCGACGATTTCATCTCGGCGACGTTCGCACCGCAGTGGCAGGAATCGACCAATGCCAACGGCCATACGGTCTACACGCGAGAGGCGGGCACCGGAGTCGTCGCAACATACGGCTACGAGTACAAAGTCACCATCGACGGAACTGAAAAAAGCGGTTCGTTCACGGCCGGAGCGGCGCAAACGATTCCCAATGCCGACATGTCGGGGTGGAGCATGACCAGCGGTTTCGCATTCCCCAATGCGGAGGGAGGGGCATTCTGGAGCAGCGGCAACAACACTATGACAAAAACGCTCTGCACCTCCACCGACGTAAAATTCGGCAAGGCGGCACCGGCAGCCAAACTCACCAGCACCAATATGCTCGTTCTGGCCGCCGGCAACCTTTTCACGGGAACATTCGCTTACAAAAGCTTCACCGGCACCGTGCAGTTCGGCCAGCCTTATGACTTCACGGTGCGCCCCTCGGCGTTAAAGGTTAAATACCACGCCAAGGTCGGCACGGTAGATAAAGTACGCACCTCCGGCGATATTTGTCCCTACATCAAGAAAGGCGATCCGGACATGGCGCGGATTTTCGTTGCCATCGTCGATTGGAACGCCCCGCATCAGGTAGTATCAGCCATGACCACTACCAAAGGCGCTTGGGACCCGGAGAAAGGCATCGACAACGTATCGGAAGGTAAAATTCTGGGATACGGTTCGCTCTGGATCACGCAGTCGACGGAGGGCGACGATATGCAGGACGCCGAATTGGACATCGTATGGTACGACCATGAGACGCGTCCCAGCGGGGGGGGGTACTCACTCGTGATCTCATGTGCCTGCAACGCCTACGGCGATTACTTTACGGGCTGTTCGACGAACGTCATGTACGTCGACGATTTTGAATGGGTATATTAACGACTAAACGCACGACAATGCGCAAAATAACCATCAGCACGCTCCTGACCCTGCTGTATCTCGCAGGTACGGCTCAGGCGCTGCGTGCGCAGCAGACAACGGAGGACGCGTCCCTCCCGGCCGACAGCGTCGGACAGGAACGCGCGCTCACAATCAATGAAATGCGCCAACAGCGCGGTCTGACCGATACGCACAACCTCTTCGTCCCGCGCGGACAGTGGATATTCGGAGGAACGGCTTCCTACTCGACCCATTCGAACGAAACCTACCGGTTTCTGGTCGTCGAAGGCATCGAATCGAAGGGCTACACCTTCAAGGTCAGCCCGATGATCGCCTACGCATTGCGCGACAACATGGCCATCGGAGGACGCTTCATCTACTCGCGCTCGCTGCTCAAGCTCGACAAGGCCGACCTCAACCTCGGCGGCGAGGATTCGGACCTCAATTTCGAGGTGAACGACTACTATTCGCTGCGCCACAGCTACTCGGTGGCGGTAATCTGGCGGCAGTACATTCCGCTGGGACGCAACAAACGCTTCGCGCTCTTCAACGAAATGCAGCTGTCCGGAGGCGGCACGCAGGCGCGCTTCGCCAAGGATTCCCCGGTGAAGGGCACCTACGAAACCGGCTACACCTTCTCGCTCGGCGTTTCGCCCGGCATCGTGGCCTTCGCGACGAACAACATGGCCGTCGAAGTAAACGTCGGCGTAATGGGTATCACCTATACGCACACCAAGCAGGTACACAATCAGGTTACGGTCGGCAAGCGCGACGCCAGCATGATGAACTTCAAGGTCAACATCTTCTCGATCGGACTCGGTATGGCATTCTATCTCTAAAATCGGCAAGCACATGAAACGAATCATACTTTCCATCTTCTCGGTATTCATTACGCTCGGCGCCGCTGCGGAGACAGAACAAGCCCGTCCCGCAGTGCAGCAGTCCGAAACCGCTGCCGCCGCTGAAACGCCTTCGGTCACGGCCGAATCCGCCGCAGCCCCTGCGGCGCAGACAGCAGCGCCCGCCGCGGAACAGACATCCGGAAATCAGCTGACCGCAGACGCCTTTGCGACGCCCGCACCGTCGCCCATCGCCGCCGACAGGCAGAAACGGCCCAAGGAACAGCGCTTTCTGCCGACGCGCAAACGCATAGACCGCGAAATCAACAAACTCAAATTCGCCTACAAAGGCGAAGTTATGATGGGACTGACGGCATCGTACGGCACCCTGTCAAGCGACGATACGGACATCATGCTCATCCTCGACAACATCAACGCGGACGGTACGGTTGCTACGGTCAAACCCTTTGTCGGCTATTTCTACCGCGACAACAACTGCATCGGCGTGCGTTTCGGTTACCGCCACATGAGCGGCACGCTCGACAACACCTATTTCGATGCCGGCGAGGGCAACGACCTGTCGGGGCAGCTCCCCTACATCGACCTTTCGAGCGACAACTACTCGTTCGGCATCTTCCACCGTTCGTATGCCGGACTCGATCCCAAGGGGCGTTTCGGACTCTTCGCCGAATTCGAACTGGCCCTCTCTACGGGTACTTCGAACTTCCTGTACGACCCCGACCGCAAGGAGGGCGGCAACCCCAATCGTACCTACAGTGACAATACGCAGGTAAAACTTTCGTTTAATCCGGGAGCGGCCGTCTACATCTTCCCCAACGTCTGCGCGACGCTTTCGTTCGGGCTGGGTGGCATACAGTACAATTCCGTCACCCAGAAGGATGCCGACGGCAACAAGGTCGGTTCGCGCAAGGCTTCGAACATGCGCTTCCGGCTCAACATCGCAGCCATCAATTTCGGCATGACGATCCATTTGTGGGACAAGAAAAAGCAGTAAGACATGAAATATTTCCGCATACTCTTCTCGGCAGCAGCGCTTCTTTTAGCCGCTTCGTGCATCGACAACGACGTGCCTTATCCCGTCGTCGAACTCAGGATCGCGGGCGTCGAAGGCAGCGGCTTCACCGTGTCGGGCATCAGCATCGCCAACCGCACCGTGACGCTTACGCTGGATGAGAAAACCGACATACGCAAAGTCGGCATCGACAAGGTTACGTTCGACGCCGCGACCTCCAATCCGATGATGACCGACACGGAGTCTTTCATCGGCCAGATCAAAACGTCGCGGCCCCTCAGCGGAGAATTCGACCTGCGTTCGCCGCTGTACGTCACCCTCTCGCTCTATCAGGATTACGAATGGACGATCGTGGCCGAACAGCCGATCGAGCGCGCCTTTACGGTCGCAGGCCAGATCGGCGCGACGGTAATAGACGCCCAGAAACGTACGGCGACGGCCTATGTGGCCAAGGGGACGAACCTCGGCGACATTACGGTCACCCGGCTCAAACTTGGTCCTGCCGACATCACGACCTACTCTCCCACGGCGGAAGAACTCTCGGCTTCGGGCTTCGAAACGATGCGTTTCGTCGATGCGACCTATCACGGAGCTACCGAACGCTGGACGCTCCATGTCGAGCACACCGACCTGAAAATCGTCTTCCGGGAGACGGACCTCTGGAACAACACGGGCGTCATAACCGCCATGGCAACGGAAGAGGAGTATCCCGACGCCGTGATCCAATACCGTGTGAAAGGCACCGACGAGTGGCAGGCGACACAAAAGGGCGAGCGGGACGAAACCGGACTCTTCACGGCCGCCGTCACCCCCGAATGGACGAGTTCGACCAACGCCGCCGGGCTCCCCGTCAAACGTCTGGTGCGGACCAAGGGCGTCTATGCGGGTCAGACCTACGAGTTGCGGCTGCTCGTCAACGGAGAAGCGACCGAAACGTCCGAATACACCGTCCCCGCGGGCGACGTCATACCCGACGGCAACATGGAAAATCCGGGGCTTTCGTGCTTCACACAAGAGAATCAGAATGCGGAATTCTGGGCCAGCGGCAACAACGGCTTCGCTAAGGAACTCTGCACATCGGCCGCTTTCGACGGAATGGGCGGCAGCCGCTGCGCCCTGCTGAAAGCCTCGGCTCCCCCGATCGTGGGACTGGCCGCGGGCAACCTGATGTCCGGCATCTTCTACAAAGACGGTCCGACGACCGGCGTCGTGGAATTCGGGCAGCCCTACACATGGACGGCACGCCCCTCCGGCATGAAAGTAAAATACCATGCGACGGTCGGCATCGTCAATCAGGCAAAACACAGCGGAGCGCCGATCGGCAAGGGCGATCAGGACAAGGCCCGGATCTTCGTGGCAATCGTAGACTGGAATGCCCGTCACCGGGTAGCTTCGGGAACGGGCGCCCCGACCGGCACTTGGGACCCGACGGAAACCACGGCAACGGACGAGGGCAAGATCATCGCCTGCGGTTCGCTGTTCATCGACCGTTCGACCGCCGGCGACCGGATGACCGAAATCACGCTGCCGCTCGATTTCTACGACACGCAGGCCCGTCCCACGGGCAAATACAGCATCGTCATCTCCTGCTCGACCAGCGCCTACGGCGACTTCATGGTCGGCTGCACGACGAACACGATGTACGTCGACGACTTCGAATGGGTTTATTAAGCCGGGAGCGTTAAAACCGGAAAACACAACGAAAAAGGATGGGACGCGTCGGCGTCCCATCCTTTTTCATTACGGGCACTCAGGTCCCAGTTCCGCGCCGCTGCCTCCCCCACCGCAGTCTCCAATCCCTCACCGCAGTCTCAATCGCTCGCTGCTGTTCCCACTCCTTCGCCGCCCCTCTCAGAACAAAAAACAAAAGCGGCAGAACCGATGGTTCTGCCGCTTCGTTATCGCACTCTGGCTTACGTTCCGCCGGGCGGAAATCACCTCACGGCGACCCGGCAATATTTGTCATAACGGCCTATCACGTCGTTCACGTAAGCCAGCGTCTGCCGGCTGCCGGTGAAACGGCCGCACTTGACCACTTCGTTCTCGTAGTATTCGGGCTGCGCCTTGAGCTGCAGGTACCGGGCTACCACCTCCCACGAATTGGGATCCTCCCCGTTGACACGCGCCAGACGCCGGGCATCGTTCACATGGCCTATACCGCTGTTGTAGCAGGCCAGTATTATGCTCATCCGGTCCTTGTCCGAAGTTTCCGCAGGAAAACGGAGCGTACTCTTTATTTTCGACATCAGCTTGTTGGCCAGCCATATGTTGGTCTCTGGATTGGCTATATCGCCTGCCGGAACGTCGAACTGACGCGCTACCGAAGGCATGATCTGCATCAGTCCCTTGGCTCCGCTGCGCGAGGTGATATCGGGCGTAAAACGCGACTCGTGATACGCGATGGCGCTCATCAGGCGCCAGTCGTGGCCCTCTTTTTCGCTGATGTTGCGAATGATGTTGTCGTAGGCCGAAATCACGTAATCGCCGTCGCTGAGCAGCGAATTGCCGAAATCGGCCTCTTCGTTCAGCATGTCGTCCGTCACGGGTGTGCTGAACTTGGCGTTAAAGCCGTAAAATGTCGTAAGAATTGTTAAGAACGCAAACGTTAAAACTGTCTTTTTTAACATAAAAGGTTGTTTTGCGGGCAGTTCACACCGCGCAGAACAATACGCTAATCATAGAAACCCCATGAGATACCGATTTTGAACATGCCCGGATTCAGCGGATAGTTAGCCGCCGAGAAATATTCTCCGTTACCGAACAGTCCCTTGTTCACATGCTGATATTTCAGGAATATCCGCATTCTCTTCCACTTACCCATGACGAAAGCGTCCATGTAGGGATAATTCCCCACCTCGACCTCGCGCTGGTTGTAAAACGCCGACAGTGCGGGATTGTAACCGGGCGCATAATAACGCGTATTATAGCGTCCGTCCAAACCGATCTGCAGGCGCAGTACGTTGCGCACGACCCAGAATTCGTAATAATACGAAAGGAAGGCGCTCAAAAGCGGAACGGGTGCAACTTCTTGATTCGTACTCCACTGCAACAATACCCTGTTGTCCAAATGAAGTCCGCCTAAGCGGAAATCTTTGCGAGCGTACACACTCGTGAGGCTTACGTTTCCACCCTGCTGGGTAATCTGGCTGTCTGCGTCGTAATAGATCTTGTCGCTGACGACGCCCTGCCATGCTCCCGCTTCAAACGCGAAATCGGGAATCGAAAACTTCACCTCGAACCGAGTTTCATTCTCCTTGCCTAAAGGAGTGGACCATATATAATGGTTCGAGAAGAGATTCTCCTGCCAGTAGTTGGGCGAGCGGCGGTCCATCGTGAACCGGCCTTCGAGAATCAGGGGGTGTCCGCGGAGATACCCCGTCAGCGCCAGATGGGCGCCCAAGGTGAGGTCTCCGCCTCTGTATCCCGACGGGTAGAACTTGAGGTTCGCATCCCAATCGACATATTTCTTTATCTTGCCTCCGACGGAGCCGTATGCGAAATAGCTGGTCTTGTTGACCTTCGTATACTTTCCCGTCAGGAAATCACGCATCTCGAACTGCGAGTAGGTATGCATGTCGATGCCTATGCCGGCATCAATCGTGCCTACCACGCCGTTGCGGTCCCAAGGCTGCGCCTGAACAAAGAAGCGGTTCGAGATAACGCGCTCGTAAATCGAGTCGCGCGTATCGCGGGGATTGATGAACCAGTCCTTGTAGTAAATCCCCTCCGTAGGCTTGAATTCGCCCGTCTCCGGGTCCCGCTCGCCCCGCTCGTTCGTATAGCCGGCCTTTATATCCGTATAGACCTTGCTCCACGAGCTGTACTCGAACGAATGGCCTATGAATACCGCCGAAAGGTCGGCCAGCGAAAAATCGCTGTCCGTCACCCGCTGCAGCGGAAGCGCATACGACTGGGTGACGAAGAAGGCGTTGTTGCGGTAGGTATTCTGCGCCTCGGCGTCGGCCAGCTTCATCGGCACGCCCGACGGCATCTGGAACGTCGTATCGGCAATGGCCCACGTGCCGACCACGCCGCCGTTTTCCTGCTGCTCGATGTGATTGTTGTAATAGGCCGCATGCACCGAATAGCGTTTGCCCGTATGGTTGAACGCCACCGCGAGGTTGTGGTTCTTGGTGCGGGACCAGATATACTGGCCGCGCGTTCCCCGCGCCTTGTAATCGACGTTGAATCCCGTCGTCGGCGAGACGTTCTGCGCGTGCATGATGTTGAAGTTCTCCTCGCGGAAACGCTTCTGTCCCGATTCGAGATAGGTCATGCGGATGATCGGCTTCTTCGTATTGTAGAAGGGCACGTTCTCCATATCGTACGTGTAGGCATAGTAGGGACTCGCGAAACCGAAGTCGAAGTTCTGGGGCCGCCGGAAATAGTTCATCGGCAGCGAAGCCTGTCCGAGAGCGCCCTGCGCGATGTCGCCCACCTCTTCGCGGTAGAACGGATAGTCGATGCGCCAGTCGGTCAGCGTCGTGTCCAGCGGTCCGATCTCAACGCGGTTGTAGTCGCGCCTGACGTTCCAGCGGAAATTGTTCAGCGAGCGAACCGAATCGCTGAAAAAATAGGATTCGAGCGGCTTGCGGATCTTGCGCTCCTTCTTGGTCGTATCCTGCGGCTGCTGTTCGCCCTCCTCGCCCTCTTCCGCAGGCTGTTCGAACGGATTGTTGCCGTAGAGGCTGCCGGTCTGCCCGCGCTGCTGCGCACGCATCAGCGTCTTGGCGTCGAAACCCTGCGAACGGACGACGCCGGGCGCTGTCAGGAACAGACCGAGCAAAGCTGTCAGCAATATTCTTTTCGTCAATCTCGACATAGAACGGGAATCCGCGGCAAAGGTAATTAAAAAAATTTAGATATAAAATTATTCCTCCGGGCAAGCCGCTGAATCACGGCTTTTTAGCGTCACGATCCAGTTTACCGCCGAAACGATGATGTAAAGCAGAATGATAACCGGGACAGCTCGAACACCCAAAGCGACCAACAGGACAACGGACAGCGCAATAAAGAGATAGCGGATCTCGTTGCCTTTAAAAGAAAAACTCCGGAACTTGAAAGCGAACATCCTCACCGGCGAAATGAGCAGCCACGACATGACCGGCATCAGCAGGAGCACCCAGACGCCCAGACTGAAGCCCGTCTTGGCGTTCATCCAACCCAGTGCAGCGAAGAACAGCGCATTGGCCGGAGTGGGCAGACCGCAGAATTCGGTGTGCTGCGTTTCGTCGATATTGAACTTGGCCAGCCGCAGCGCCGAGAAAGCCGCCACCACGAAGCAGAGCACGCTGCCGCCGTAGCGCATCCACGGTTCGGCATCGGCCGCAAGCGCGTCGTTCCACAGCACGAAAAGCACCGAAGCCGGAACGAATCCGAACGAAACCATGTCGGAGAGCGAATCCAGCTGGACGCCGATGGCCGAGGGACACTTCAGCAGCCGGGCGGCGAAGCCGTCGCAATAGTCGAAGACGCCCGCGGCGACGGTGAGCCAGAAAGTCAGCTCCAGATCGTGGTAAACCAACGCCGAAACCGCCGCAAACGAGCCGCAGAGCAGGCTTGAGAGGGTCAGCAGATTGGGTATGGTGAACAGTTTTATTTTCATCGGGAACCTAAAAATATTTATTCCAGCAATAGGCGGCAAAGTTACAAAATATTTTTATCTTTGTCTCACTTAATTCCATATTATAACTTATGGCAAGCAACAAATATTGTGTCATCATGGCCGGCGGCATCGGTTCGCGCTTCTGGCCCAAGAGCAGGCAGTCGATGCCCAAACAGTTCCTCGACATACTGGGAACGGGAAAATCGTTTATCCGCCACACTTACGAACGCTTTGCAAAAATCGTCCCCGCCGAGAACTTTCTCGTCGTGACCAACCATAAATACAAGGACCTCGTACTCGAACACATCCCCGAAATCGGCGAACGGCAGGTGCTCTGCGAACCGATCGGCCGCAATACGGCCCCCTGCATCGCCTATGCGGCCTACACGCTGATGAAACAGAATCCCGATGCGGAGATGATCGTCACCCCGGCCGACCACCTGATCCTCAACGAAGAGGACTTCCGCCAAATCATCGGCGAGTGTCTCGAATTCGCCGACAAACACGACGCCCTGCTGACCGTCGGCATCAAACCGACACGTCCCGATACGGGTTACGGCTACATTCAGGTTTCGGACACCAACGTCATCAGCAAGGTCAAGTGCTTCACCGAGAAACCGAACCTCGAACTGGCGCAGACCTTCCTGCAAACGGGCGAATTCTTCTGGAATTCGGGCATCTTCATCTGGAAAGTGCAGACCATCGTCGAAGCGTTCCGGAAATACCTGCCCGAACACCACGCCATGTTCAGCGGCGTGATGAAGGCGCTGGGCACCGACGCCGAGAAAACCACCGTCGAAATCGTCTTCTCGGAGTGCCGCGCCATTTCGATCGACTACGGCATCATGGAGAAGGCCGACAACGTATACGTCCGCTGCGGCGATTTCGGCTGGAGCGACGTAGGCACGTGGGGCTCGGTCTACCAGCATTCGCGCAAGGACCGCTACGCCAACGCCGTGCCTGAGCAGGGGTGCTACCTTTACGACACGCGCAGCAGCATCGTTTCGCTGCCCAAGGACAAGGTGGCCGTCATCAGCGGCCTGAAGGAGTATATCGTCGTGGATACCGACGACGTGCTGATGATCTGCCCCCGCTCCGAGGAGCAGAACATCAAGAAATTCATCGACGAAGTCAAATTCCACAACGGAGACAAACACATCTGACGCATCCGGGCCGGCAGCCCGCATATACGGCATCCATATGTCCGAACTGTACGATATTTTCCGGCGGCACCCCCGCATCTCGACCGACACGCGCCGCATCGAGCCGGGGTCCGTCTTCTTCGCCCTGCACGGGGCGACCTTCGACGGCAACCGCTTCGCCGCCGACGCACTCTCCAAAGGCGCCGCATACGTCGTCGTGGACGATCCTGCGGCCGTCAGCGGCGACCGCACGGTACTCGTCGGCGATACGCTCGAAGCCCTTCAGGAGCTGGCGCGCGAATACCGCCGCGAACTGGCGATTCCGATTCTGGCCATTTCGGGCAGCAACGGCAAGACCACGACCAAGGAGCTGGTGAGCCGCGTGCTGGCCGAACGCTTCGAAGTCTATGCCACGCACGGCAATCTCAACAACCACATCGGCGTGCCGCTGACGCTGCTCGCCATGACCCGCGACACCGAATTCGGCGTGGTCGAAATGGGCGCCAGCGCCTGCGGCGAAATCGCCCTGCTGGCGTCTATCGCCGAACCCAACTACGGCATCCTGACCAACATCGGCCGCGCGCACCTCGAAGGATTCGGCGGCCCGGAGGGCATTCGCCGCGGCAAGGGCGAGCTGCTGGACTATCTGGCCGCGAACGGCGGCCGCGCCTTCGTCCCGCGCGAAGACCAAACGCTGACCAACATGGCCGCGGAGCGCGACGGGCTGGCTGCGGAATACTACTCCGTAACACTGGCCGACGGCATCGCGCACCATCTGGAAGGAGACTACAACCGCTTCAACATCGCGGCGGCCGTGGCCGTAGGACGCTATTTCGACATCGACGGCGAACGCATCCGCCACGCCGTCGGCAGCTATATGCCCGACAACAACCGTTCGCAGCGGACCGAAACGGAGCGCAACACGCTGATCGTGGATTGCTACAACGCCAACCCGTCGAGCATGCGCGCTTCGGTCCTCAACTTCCTCGCCGAGCCGGCCGGCGGCAGAAGCCGCCGCGTGCTGATTCTGGGCGACATGCTCGAACTGGGCGCATGGTCGGAGCAGGAGCACCGCGACATCGTCGCCCTCGCAGCCCGGAATCCGGACGCTGAACTGATGCTCGTGGGCGGAGAATTCGCCCGCGCCTGCGCCGGCATGGAGCCGCAGCCCGCCAACACCGCCCTCTTCCCCTCGCGCGAGGAGCTGATCGCCGAACTGCGCCGCCGTCCGGTCGAGAACGCCTTCGTGCTGGTCAAGGGTTCACGCGGCATCGGGCTGGGAAAGGCGCTCGAAGAGCTGTAACATCGCCCGGCAGGCCCTCCCGCGCACAGAGTCGCCCCGCCTTACAGGACCGTTCCGCCGCACAACGCCGGAACGAGGAGGGGCCCGAAGCAGAAGGAGGCCCCGGAGCGAGACAGGACCCGGAGCGAGACAGGACCCGGAACAAGGGAGAGCCCGGAGCGAAGAGGGGCGCCGCGCCGACAAAAAGCGCCTTTCCGCCGACTCAAACCGCACCGACGAACGAGAACCGCCTAAATAATAATGCCATGAAACGATTGCTGTCCGCACTTCTGCTGCTGGCCGCGGCCAATGCCGCCGCCGGCGAGAAAAGCGTTTCGCTCGAACGCAATTTCGGAACCCTCTACGGCACGCTGCTCACGCCTGACGAAGGCGCCGAAACCGTGGCGGTCCTCATCGCGGGATCAGGTCCCACACCCCGCAACGGCAACACGAACAACTACCTCTATCTGGCGCAGGAGCTTGAAAAAGCGGGTATCGCCACGCTCCGCTACGACAAACGGGGCATCGGATCGAGCAAATTCGACGACCCGGACAAAATGGCCGACGCCACGCTCGACGACTTCATCGGCGACGCTGCGGCATGGGCCGAGTACCTCTCCCGGCAGGATTTCCGCCGCATCGTGCTGATCGGCCACAGCGAGGGGGCGCTGATCGCCTTCTGCGCGGCGCAACAATGCCCCGAAGTCGATGCCGTGATTTCGTTGGCGGGCGCCGGCTATCCGCTCGACGAAATACTCCAGCTTCAGCTGGCCGCACAACTCGCCCCGACGCACATGGAGCTGCTGATGCAGGCCCGTGCCATCACCGCCGCCCTGAAACGCGGCGAACGGGTCGAGTCGTGTCCGCCCGAACTGACGCCCCTCTTCGCACCCCCGTTACAGACATTCTGGATCTCGTCGCTGAGCTACGACCCGCGCGAGGAAATTCGCAAAGTGACGGTTCCCGTACTGATCGTCAACGGCGACATCGACTTCCAAGTGACGCCCGACAACGCCGACGCACTGGCGAAAGCCCAGCCCCGGTCCCGGAAAACGATCATCGAAGGCATGACCCACACGCTCAAAAAAGCCTCCGGCCCCACGCGCACGGAGCAGATCGCCGCCTATACGGACGATACGCTTCCGGTCGCTCCGGAGCTGGTCGCCGCCGTCACCGGATTCATCGAAGGACTCTGAGATTCGCTTTTCATCGCTTCTCCGCCGGGGAATTTCCGTCATTCGATTATTTTGGTTATTTTTGATTCCGCAAAAAGACAACCGACACCCCAAGTACCGATCAGAACCTCCCACAATCCAATGCCATGAAACTCCTGATCAGCATCGAATACCGTACCCGCTGGGGCGAACAGCTCGTACTCCGCCTCGGCAAGCGGCGCATCGCCCTGCAATACGCCGACGGCGGCGTCTGGA
>NZ_AENZ01000001.1:0-8871 GCF_000183485.2 Alistipes sp. HGB5
CAGACACTAGAAAGCGACAATAGCCTTAATGGCTATTGCGCTTTAATAATGTGGTACCACCAGGAATCGAACCGGGGACACAAGGATTTTCAGTCCTTTGCTCTACCAACTGAGCTATGGCACCATCCCGTATGAATAGTGCTATATATAAGCGATTTACGCATAGCCCGTTCGCCCCTTGTTTCTGTCTTTTCGTTGCGGTTTAACTGACGGTTTAACTCTTGATTTAATCGAGATTATTAGTAATTGAGTGAATTAGTATTATTGTAGTCAAAGGAAAAACGCCGCATTTTTTCGGCCCTTTCTCCTTAACCTTTATAGATACGATGCAATTCAACTCCACCGAATTATTTTGCAAATTGCATCAGATAGTTTTCGCAAAATCCAGCTAACGGGAATTTCACTACCTCGTCCCGTCCGTCGGGCGTGGTGTATTGGAATAGGATTGTATCGGCTTTCACGTGGTAGTCGAACAAATTCACCTTTTCGCCCGTTCCCTCGATTTGTGCCTCGTTAGCCGTCATTGTGCCGATTATTCCGTCCATATCTTCGAGTTCGCATTTTCATCCGAATATGTATTGTCGGTTCTTTGTAAGGACAATTTCGACGGGCTTTGTTGTGTCTGCCATATTAGGGGCAAACAAGTAGATAAATGTTTCGGGAAATATTTCGTCTTTGGGTTTTCCTACAAGTAGGATTATTCCCTCTGTTTGGCTCCATTTAACCGTCTTTTGGATTATCTGTTTATCCTCTCATGCTTTGGTCATTCATTCTGTTTTAGGTTGTTTGTATCTGTTCATTTTAGCTAAAATTTAATGTTATTTATCTTTATAAAGATAAGATTATTACCGAAATAAACAAAATAAGAAAGTGACAAACTCTGCAAAGGGCCTTATAAATTAACCTTTTCACAAAGTCTGTCACTTAATTTATAGAGGTAGCTTATTTTGGGATATTTTATTCGTTAAAATCATATCCTATTATATTATCGGCATAATTACGCCATTCATTTGCGATTTTATAGGCATTTTCTGAACCTATTGGAACATAGATTTTAGCTTCTGAGGGAAGTGTTGCTTCCAAAGTTGGAGGAGTGGTTGAACGACTATAAATATTTGCCAGTTTTCCACATCCAGAGAATGAATAAGTTTCAATGGTTTTAATGCTGGCTGGTAATTCGATAGTTGTTAATGCAAAACAATTAGTAAATGTACCATGAGCGGCTTTGTAACCATAATCATAATAGCCTTCAATGGTTGTAAGGCGAGATTCTTTCTCGAAAGTTACCGTTGTTAATTTGATGCAACCTTTAAAAGCAGATGCCCCAATAGTTTCTACACTGGCGGGTATCTTGATAGAAGTAAGTGATGAACAATATAGAAATGCACCATAACTAAATCCTCCATAAGGAGACGACCAGCCTCCTCCAATTGATTTAAGTTTAGAACTATGTTCGAAAGTAACAGATGCTAATCTTTTACAGTTAGAAAAAGCTGCGACTCCAATTGATTCAACGCTGGCAGGAATTTCAATGGCTGTTAATGCGGAACAATCAGAAAATGCTCCATAATAGTCTATCGACATATAGTCAGATGCCATTTTGCTCCCTCCTTTAATATCTCTTAAAATAGAGCCTTTTTCAAATGTTATATTTGCCAGAGAGCTACAACTTTTAAATGCTCTAAGACCAATTGTTTCAACACTGGCAGGTATTTGAATTGAAGTTAAAGCGGTACATGCGTTAAATGTATCGTCGTCTATTGATGTAAGATGTGTGAAATATTTAAGTTCTTCAAAACTTTCTATTAACGTATTGCCTTTAAATTTAGTCCCAAGCGTTGTAATAGCCGTTGCTTCCACATAGGACAATTCTGAATCTCCATCGGTGTCCCAAGCCGCAACACAAATTGTTTTGACGTAAGGGTCTTTAAACTCAATAATGTTAGGTGTTGATTGTCCTGTTTTGGAAATCGTGATTACCGTACCATCTGCCAGTTCAAAATAAACATTGTTCTCGTCCTGCGTGATTATGATGCTATCTGCATCCTTGCCATCCTCTCCCGTGGCTTTACCCAACTGTGTCCAATTCACCCCGTTATCATAGGAAATCCACCAATAGCCCTCTCGAATTTCGAGTTTCGGCGTAACACCATCTGAACCATCCGCGCCATTATTACCGTCTGTCCCTTGTGCTTTTATCTTCTGCCCGTCCACAACGATAAACTCACCGTCCAGCGTCCAATAATAGATGCCGTCCGTGTCTTTCTTCACTCCGATAACGGGTGTGTTGCCATTGACACCATCCGCACCGTCCTTGCCGTTGTAAATTACAATCGGATTGCTCTTGGCAAACTTAATCGTATAGCCTACCACCTTGCCGTTCTCGGTCAGCGGGTCTACACTCGTGATATAATCGTTGTTTTGGAGTGCTGTTACAATCGTCTGTAAGGCTGAAAGGTTGGTGTTCGTTTCGTTACAAAGACGCTGTAAAGCTTCAAATGCAGACCATGTAGGCAGTTTGATTTGCGTACCGTTCGATAAAGTGAAAATTACATAGTCGGTGCTGGTTTCATAATCCACACCCGAAAACATGGAATCGCCACCAATGCCGTCTTCACCTGTGGCCTTACCTAACTGCGTCCAATTTGCTCCGTTATCATAGGAAACAAACCAATAATCGTTTTCGATTTTGAATTGCGGGGTCGTGCCGTTGGTTCCGTCTTTGCCCTCGGCTTGGATTTTTCCACCATCGACCACGATAAATTCACCGTTCAACGTCCAATAATAGACACCATCAGTATCTTTCTTTACGCTGATAGTGGGTGTTATCCCATCTTCACCGTCTTGTCCGTCTTTACCGTGGTAGATGGTAATAGGGTTACCTTTGCTGAAAGTAATTGTATAGCCGATTTCTTTGCCGTCTTTCATAAGAGGTGTAGTCCCCGTAACATAGACGTTGTTTTGTAATGCTGTTACGATGGTTTGCAACGATGAAATATTCGTGTTCATCTGCTTGCAGAGTTCCTCCAATTTTGCGACACGGTTTTCCAATCCGTGAACGCTGTTCCAAAGGTCATCATCATCGTATTTACACGATGTGAGCGCAACCACCGCAAATAATGCGGCAAAAGCCAATAGTTTTTTCATAATGAGATTATTTAAGTAAAACAAGTGACGCACGTTTTACCGTACAACTCCTATGCGGTGGATAAATACAAAAAAGAAAGTGTGGAGTTGTTCGTTATCTGTACCGAGGTTCTGACAAAACCCAAAGACGAATAAGAAACAATACCCCACACCGAATAGAATATATCAGATGATATATGCCTATACACGGTGATGAGCGTTGTCGTTATCCTCGTCTTTGTAGAAACTGTCAGATTTCGGTACAAGGATTAGCGAAACACTTTCACTAAACTAATATGTTACCGCCCATTCGGGACAGCACCACAAAGTTAGAAAATGTTTCTCAATACGCAACACTCGTGGGGTATTGTAGTTACAAAGAACGCGCTAAACTTTCAGAAAATCAAGATTGATGTTCTAAAAAGTTCTTCATTGGTTGGGATATTCCGTTATAAAGAATAAGCCGACATATTCCCTCTAATCGGGAGTTGCAAATCATTCCAACCCTCAATTATCGAGAATATGCCGACTTAAAATCTGTTTTGACGGTTTGGTAATAGCCGTAAGGATTACAAGTAGCCGATAATCAGCCAACCGACCGACAGCGTATATAGAGTGTTCCGCACGTTATCCTGCGGCTATCTCTTGTATAACGCTGTCCATACAGATTGCCTGCCCACTCGCTAACCTGCCCCACCAACAGCAACCGTATTCCTCGATGATAACTTCTCCCTCGCGTTTCAGACGTTCTGCCAGCCAACTGTCAATAAGCCACCATTCCATAACATCGCCCAGGAACGGATAGATATATTCTTCTGGTAGCAGGTGCTTGTTCAGCATTTCGTCCACGACTGCGGTTTGATTCGTCAGTACGCAGTTCTCTACCAATCGTTGTGCTGTCATAGGATTCCTTGTTGAGCGGCTATGTTACGGAGCCATTGATTAGCGAATGTGGTGTGTTCTGCCTGCAAGCGAGGATTCAACGCTATTCCATCTTCCGACCATTTCACGCTGTTCTGCTCGATGCCGCAGTAGTCATTGCGGTAATAGTACGGAATGAATTGCTGTGTTTCTTTGTGCAGGGCAAAGAGCATTTCGGGGTCTCGCATGGCATCTCCGTTTTGCTGTCCGTAATGAGCCAGCGAGAAAAAGTTGTAGTTGTCGATACGGCCGATCAGTTCAAGGTAGACGGGCATATAAGTACCGTCCGAGTTGTCGATTTTGGTTGTTTGCAGAGCCAACAATGCGCGGAAAATCTCCGCCGCCTTTCTGTCAAGTGTTTTCATATTATAAAACGGTTTTACATTTGACAATAGGGAGGGGGCTTTGATTCATGTATCTGTTTGTGGGCAGGATAAAAAAGGGATGCCAAAACGATGGCATCCCCAATATTACGCTGTTTTTTTATCTTCTTTTGCGCGTGTTAATGGTTGAAGTAAAGAATTTAAGTAACTCATCGCTGTTAAATATTCATTATCATCTGGTAGACTATCTAGCCCCTCCATTATGCGTTGTATTTGCGTTGTAAGCAACTTGCAATCTACCTGTTTTAATGAATTGAATGACTGTATTATGCCTAATACGACATTTACATTCTCATTTTTATTTAGCATATCAGAGAACATCCCTGCTAAATAACTTTTCTGTTGCATATTACCATTTTGAGCCAGATAAGTTAAGAAGTCTGGATATTTCTTATAATTTTCAATGTTTGTTTTATTGATACTATTTACAGCCAGATTCATCAAGTCCTTTGGTAAAGTTTGTATATCTGCAATCGTTTTTTCCGATATAATAGGAATTAACATAGCTTTAATCCTCTCACTTTTAAGAGAAATTGCATTCAACCAATCAAACATTTGGGAACTATTATGTTAAATGGCAAATTTTAACATCTCATCTAATTTCGTTTGTATTATTTCTTCCGAAAGAATATACCTATTGTTAGGTTTAGCTGTAAAATGATCTGCAAATAATTCCATTAATTTATCGTTGTTATACGACTTGAATTTAAGAATATAATTCGCCAAAGGATACAAGTTAAATCCCCATCTATTTTTTAACCATAATAATTGATCTAAAATTATATTTGAGGATTGAGCGAAGAATGGATCTATTATATTGTCAATTGCAATTCGACCACTTGACACCTTATATGTAATGCAACCAAATTTAACAACGGTTTCAATGGCTGTATCATCATTAGTACACTCATCTATAAACCTAATGTTTTGATCGTAATTCCGATGTGATGGATATGAGGGATGAGGCATTGGCCTCGTTCCAGCGATTAGAGTAACAATATTTTGAATAGAGGGCAGATTATTGGTTAATGATAAATTTTCTGTCACAATATTTATGGCTTTCAATTTTTCTAGAATAATACTTTGAGAAACGCCCCTCAAGTCTCCTAAAATATGGTGTATTTTCTCATAAATCTTTATAACAACATTTTCTGAAATCTGGCGCTTCTGTGATATGTATACAACATCCTTGATGTAAATATTATCATTGTCTAAATCTGGCCATTGCTCTATTGCATATGAAAGTAAATCGTCATTAACCAAATAATCTATTTGCGCTTGATTTAGTTCGGTCAAAGAGAAATGGTCTTGTTTATACACCTTGGTGAATAGTACACCTAAAGGTTTTATTACAGAGGCATCATTATATTGTCGGATACATTCATGAAAATAACTATCCCAAATCCCAGCAGAACGCTCGTTCTTTAGAAGGTATGATGAGATACCGTCTGTTATGTATCGTAATCCTTGCCTATATAAATTACAAGAATAGGCTACAATCTGTTCTGGGTTATTTGCAACAACGATAATTTCATCTAATGACAATCTGAATTTTTCTTCAAATCTTAAATTGTCATTATATGTAAATTGTACTGATGGATTGACTGCTGCAATAAACTCAAAATATGCTTTGAATTCAGTATCCCATAGTTTATGTCTTATCGTTCTATCTATATTATGTAGGCAATAAGTAGTTAATTTGTCTAAATGCGAAACATTTTCAGCAAGCCATATTGGAAGCTCCTTCAATGCATCTGTAACATTATGCGAATCTATTATATCCTTTATTTTTTGTGGTATATCGGCAAATAGGCTATCCGAATTTGTTAGTATTTTAGAAATGACAAAACTATCGCAATTAGATGTATAACTTCTGGTATCATCCAATAAGCGTTTGAGTTCCGAATTTTTCTCTAAACTCTTTGGAACAATACCTTTCTCGAATAGAGAATAGTCTTGTAATACCTCTTGATAATAAGCATAATACTCCTCTCGTATTATTAATAATTTACAAATTAAAGTTTCATATTTTACTGCAAAATCTGCAGGGAAATTATTTAATTCTGCCGATAGATTATTGAATAATTGGATAATACGACGAGGATTTCTTGCATACTCTTTAGATGCAATATTGATAGTTGCGTTAGAAAACTCTAGATTATATTTATCGTTTAGTTTTTTTGCAAATTCATACATTTCAGTTGGTTGATGCGGTTTTATTCTTATCGCAACATTAAAAAATTTACGTAAAAACTCCTCTTTTTCCTTTGCGCAATCGTCCGTTACGTTTTTTACTGAACCTAATATGTGTTTCCTCAATGCCTCATCATCCACAGGAATAATAAAGATAATATTATATGGTTCATTACTTAAGAATGTTTTGATGTCTGTTAATAGATTATACGCCTGTTCATTATTACATCTATCCACATTGTCAATTACTATTATTATTTGTTTCTGACGGTCCGTGTTCGGTAAAATAAACTCTAAAACGCGTTTCAATATATCTGGCTTTAGCGTTGCCTCTATCATTTCTTTAAAACATTGCTCGAATTGTTCTGGCGCAAAAATATGAGGTCTTTGGACAGATACTTTAAGTTGGTTGAAAGCACCTGTTAATATTCCGCCCAACACTCCTACAAGAGCTATAATAGAATATATAGAAACTTTAGTATCAATTTCCTGAACGGAAAATTGCACCAAGATAATCGTAATTATTAATGCGGCGATTAGTGAAAATATTTTCAGGGGTGAAATTTTATTCTTGACATCTATATCTTGACTACTATTTTGATAGAACTTATCCATTAGGGACGTTCTTTGATGTCCAAGCCCTCTTTGAACTTCAAACAAAAACATTCTTCTGAAAGAATCATTAACGTATTTCCACGCATCATAAGATATGAATTTGACTTTTGACTTTCTATTCTTTGTCAAATTCTCTCTTACGGTTTCAATAATTGATGATTTTCCTGACCCCCAACTTCCAAAAAGACCGATGGTAAATACACGCCCTTGAGGGGCATTCTGGATTATTTTAGTTATATTTTTGGCATATCCCGCTGTATTTAACAAATCGGTTTGCTCATTTAGGACAATCTCTTTGTCAAGTATAAATTGTCGTCTCATGGTTAGATAAGTTTGAGTAAAATTCTTTATTGCAAATATAGTGAATATTTTAGAACACAGATACTTTTGATTTTATATAAATATTTGATTAATAGCTGATGACACAATTAATAAGGTCTATATAAATCAAATATCCGCAAACTATGTCATATTCTTATTCTTATTAAATGGGAAAAGCACTGCATGCGTAAGCATGAGGGCTGGATATGGATGATTTATTTGCTGACTATCTAAAACTCAAAACCTTTGAACTCTTCCTTAAACTGTTTTGCTTGTTCTGCTCGTTCCGTAACGGCTTTATATTGTTCCTGCATATCGAGCACCTTTATAAAATAGGCCAACGATACCTTTTCGGGTAGAGTCTTGCATCGTTTATCGAGTTGGTAGGTTATGCTTATTGGCTCTGTTCTCGATAAGCCTATTGCATTATACTTGATAAGCAGTACGGACATCGCTCGTTTATCCCACTTGGGAACGGCAACACCTTTCACCTTGCAGAAATCGCATATCTCCTTATAAATCCCTGCATTGGTCTTTTTAACAGAGGAATTGATAAAACAGCCTGCCGTCAGTTCATAGCCTTTAGAAATAGGCTTTATAAGCCTTAATTGCAGGCACTCTTTAATGAGGACTGTGGTTGTGTTCCTCGATAAACCGATACTCTTTGCAATTTGGGAATTGCTTCATTGGATGGTATCCGTATTATTAAGGCATATTGCCTTTAATAAGAGCAGGAAGCCTGCAATCTTGGCGGGATAGTTCCGCTTAAAGAAACTGTTGTCGAGGAAGAAATAGTTTTTGTTTGCTGGCTTTATATAGTAGGAATTTCGCTTTATAAATCCTCTGTCTGCATCTTCTTTAATGGTAGTCTGTACGGTCAGGTAACCTGCATCCTTTAAGCGTTTGATAACACGTCGGATTGTTCGTTCATCCAATCCCGTCAGTAAGGATAGCTTTTCTTCTGTTACATGGGAAATGTTCGTCTCGTGATTGGAACAACATTTAATGGTTGCTCACACGTAAATATCGACGGGTTTACTGTTTCCCGTCTGAAAGTTCACGATTGATTTGGGGATTACGGTATAATTCATCGTTGGCAATGGAATTTTGATTGTTCGTAAATATGATTTCTTTTAGATGCAACAATTTTCGAAAACAGGCAATGCCGTAATGGTCTTTGGCCTGCTTGCGGTTGTCGAATCATTTATGGTCTTTGATATGGTAGTACATGGTCTGCAAGACTTATTAGGTTATGTATAAGTAGGTAGTGTATATATAGGACACTTTTGAGCAGTTTGCACAGGACAGTTTT